>PMXH01000541.1 GCA_003165855.1 Acidobacteriaceae bacterium
GGGAGCAGCATCTCCCAGTAGTCTTCGGTGGGGGAAGGGGAGGCGATGGCGCGGTCGAGGTCGGCCCAGCCGCCGGCGTCGGCGGGGTAGGGAGGCGGCGCGGATTGTACTTCGATGGTGGATTGGGCGGTGACTTTGACTTGAGTGTGGTTTCCGGCGATATCGAAATGATGCACGGTGTTGCCCATGAAATCGCGGTACTGCATGATGTTGGCGGCGGGGCTGACGTCGAGTTGAAAGGTGAGGCAGTGCTGAAGGGAGTCACTGCGGGGCTGCAGGCGGACTTCCATGACGCTCTCGCGGACGGCGGGCTGGTAGGAGAAGGTGGTGGTGTGCAGTACCGAATAGATCATGCAGTCCCTCAGATTTGGTAATTGGGTAATTTAGTAATTTAAAATCCAAACCTTCGCGTTGTTTCAATTTCCCAATTACTAAATTACTCAATTACTCAATCATTTCAATCCCTACGCGACCAGCGCCGACTCGACGGAATAATCGAAATAAATTTGATGGATGGCGGTGTGGGCTTGGCTGCATTGCCAGCGGATACTGTCCACGAAGGCGTTGGCGCCCGAGGCCATGATTTCGTCGATCTGGCTGAAGCTGAGAGTGGCGCGCAGGCGGCCGGCGATACGAACGGGTTGCCCGGCCTTGCGTTCGGTTAGCTCCGAGATCGCGCTTAGCGCGGCGTGGATCCTATCGACCGAGAAGCGCACGGAGTGCGGGAATCCAGGGTTCAGCAGGAGGAATTCCGCGACACGAAGCGGACGTAGTTCGGCGGTATGAGCCTTGCAGTAGGCTTGAAACGCGGCGCAGGACTTCAGCAACGCGACCCACTCGAGATACTCTTCGCTTTCCACAGCCTGGTCGAGGGGATGAGGCGAGCGGTTGAAGTGCGCGCCGATGAGGCGGGCGACGGCGTCGGTGCGTTCGACGAAGCGGCCGAGCTGAATGTAATGCCAACCTTCGCCGTGCGACATGGTGGAGTCGGTGACGCCTTGAAACAGGTGGGCTCCGTCTTGCACGGCACGGAAGAATTGATAGGAATCGAGCAGGCCGGCCTCACTGGAGGCGGTGCTCTTCACTTGCAGGAAGAGACGATTGAGTTGCTCCCACATGTCGGAACTGCACTGCTCGCGAACCTGACGGAGATTCTCGCGCGCGGCGGCGACGCAGGAAATAATCGAAGAAGGATTGGTGCGGTCCAGGGTGAGAAGATGCGTGAGGGTCTCGGCATCGAGGGAGCCATCTTCCGGAGCCGGGACTTGCAGGGCTTGCAGCAGGCCGAGCCAACGCTCCGAACCGGCGTCCGGAGAGTGATCGAGGCGGAGTTGGAGATCGACGTCGATGAGTCGCGCGGTGTGCTCGGCGCGCTCGAGGTAGCGGCTCATCCAATAGAGGCTGTCGGCGACGCGCGACAGCATGGTGGTTTCGCGGCGGTCGTTCATAGGTACGACTCGTCATGGGCGTAGCACATCATGCGCGTAACACCCAGGTATCTTTGCTGCCGCCGCCTTGCGAGGAGTTCACGACCAGCGATCCGCGACGAAGCGCGACACGGGTGAGGCCTCCGGGAACCAGCGTCATGTTTTCGCCATAAAGAATGTAAGGGCGGAGGTCAACGTGGCGGGCTTGCGCTTCTCCTTCGAGGAAGCAAGGCGCGCGAGACAGACTTAGAGTGGGCTGGGCGATGTAGTTGCGGGGTTCGGCCTGGATGCGGCGGCGGAAGTCTTCGCGCTGCTCGGCTGTGCTCTGGGGACCGATCAACATGCCATAGCCGCCGGATTCACCGACGGCCTTCACCACGAGTTGGTCCAAGTGTTCGAGCACATAGTTCCGTTGCGACTGGTCGGTGAGCATGTAGGTGGGAACATTGGCCAGGATGGGATCTTCTGCCAGGTAATAACGGATGATTTGCGGAACATAAGCGTAGACGGCTTTGTCGTCGGCGACGCCGGTGCCGATGGCGTTGGCGAGTCCCACGTTGCCGGCGCGGTAAGCGTTGAATAATCCGGGAACGCCGAGACTGGAATCGCGCTGGAAGCAGAGAGGATCGAGAAAATCATCATCGACGCGGCGGTAGATGACGTCCACGCGCCGCAATCCGGCGGTGGTGCGCATGTAGACCAGGTTGTCGTGGACGAGCAGGTCGCGGCCTTCCACCAACTCGATGCCCATCTGCTGAGCCAGAAAAGTGTGCTCGAAATATGCCGAGTTGAAGACTCCGGGAGTCAGCAAGACCACGGTGGGCTCGTGCCGGGCCGAGGAACTGGGCGGGCTAAGCGCACGCAGCGTAGCCAGCAGAGCCTGGGCGTAATGATCGACGGGGCAAACGCCATAGTCGCGGAATAATGTGGGAAAGACCTTCTTCAGGACTTTCCGGTTGGCCAGCATGTAGGAGACGCCGCTGGGCACACGGAGATTGTCTTCGAGTACGGCGAAGCTGCCGTCGGGGAGGCGCACCAAGTCGGTGCCGCAAATGCTGACGTAAATTCCCCGAGGGATGTTGAGACCGCGCATCTCGCGGCGGAAGTGGCGGCAACTATAGACGAGTTCCTTGGGAACAACGCCATCGGCGAGGATTTTTCCGCTGTGGTAGATGTCTTCCAGAAATAGATTCAGAGCCGCGATGCGTTGGGCAAGTCCGCGCTCGATCTTCCCCCATTCGGCGTGAGGAATGATGCGGGGCAGCAGATCGTTGGGGAAGACGCGCTCGGTGCCTTCGGAGTTGCCGTAGACGGTGAAGGTAATCCCCTGATGCAAGAAAGAGAGGTCGGCGGCTTGCTGGCTTTTGCGTAATTCTTCGGGAGGCAGATCGAGCAAGGTTTGAAATAGAGCGCGATAGTGGGGGCGAGGGATGCCGGGCGCCTCGAACATTTCGTCGTAGGCGCTGTCAAACTGATAATGACGGAAAGGAGGCCGAGACAAGGCAGGAGCGGGCTCCGGCATGGTCATGCGGCGCAGAACACTACGAGTTCGAGTACGGCTCGACTGCACCTAAGGACTCTAAGGGGCGGGCAATGGCAAGTCCAATCGAAATTGCTTATGGGGATGATTCGGATTTTGGGGTTGCTGGACTGGCGTCGCTGCGCTCCGCTGACAGCCGAGGCGGCTATCCCTACATGAGTTGTGGCTCTGTATGCGAACAGCAGGTTCCCTTCGACTTCGCTCAGGGCAGGCTCTCGTGCGCCTGCGGCGCACTCGGAATGACAATCCTAATCATGACAAGGCTCACAATGACGGGCTTGGTGAGGGAGCGGAGCTAGGTGCGCCAGATGCGCTGCTGAGTGTCGAGGGAGGAGAACATCACGGGCTCGTGGTGAACGCTGGTGGCGTGGAGATTGATGGCGGTAGCGGCCTGGGTGCGGAGGTTGCCGTCGCGGGAGTCGAAGTCGAGTGTGCTGACGTGGTGCGCGCAGCGGGTACAGGTAAACTTCATGCCGCCCTTGATGCGTCCGATGGTGTAGTGTCGCTTCACAAATCAAGTGTAGTCCTTTCGCGCGAGAGCAGCGCGCACGTCAGGAGGGCAGCGAAAGTAATGAGTGGATGAGACGGTTCTAAGGTGGATCGGGAGGAATGCAGAAGTTAAGACCGCTCTTGGTTTTACTTCTGCATTTTGACTTCTTACTTCTGACTTGGCGTGAGGCGGTTGTATTTCTTTAAGACCTCGCGGAGACGGTCGTGGGGCAGGGCGATGACTTCATGATCGTCGATGCCCTTCATGGTTTCGGCGGCGACCATGGCGTTGACCACAGCTTCTTCGGTGGCCTGGACGGTGGCAAGGAAGAGCGGGTCGAGAGAATCGTTGGGGAGCATGGTGAGCTGGTGCACATTGTTGGGCTGGTCGCTTTTTGGACTCACGGCGCCGGGGTTAGCGGTGGAGAAGGCGAGGAAAATGTCGCCGGAGCCGTCGCCAGAATAGCTGCCGTCGCGGCCGAGGCCGAGAGAAACTTTCCTGGCGATGCGCTTGAGCTGCGTGGGTATGAGCGGAGCATCGGTGGCAACGACGACGATGATGGAGCCCACATCTTCTTTGAAGACGGTGTGCTCGGGGATTTCGCGGCCAACGTTGATGCCTGCGATGCGGAGTTGCTCGCGGGCGCCGTAGTTGCATTGGACGACCACGCCGACGGTATAGCCGCCGGACTTGGCATCGAGGATTCGCGAGGAGGTGCCGATGCCGCCTTTGAATTCGTTGCAGATCATGCCGGTGCCGCCACCGACGTTGCCTTCTTCGACGGGACCGGAGTGGGCGACGTCGAGGGCGTGGAAGGCGTCTTCGGCGTGGACGTGGAACCCGTTGATGTCGTTGAGATAACCATCCCAGGTTTCGGCAACGACGGGCAAGGACCACCAGTAGCCTTCCATGTCGGGCTCGCCGCGTTTGACCTTCCAGGCGATAACGGCATCGCGAACCACCCCGACGCTGTGGGTGTTGGTGATCATCACGGGGCCGTTGAGGAAGCCGGAGTCGTCGACCCACGTAGTGCCGGTCATTTCGCCGTTGCCGTTGAGGGTGAACCAAGCGGCGAAGACGGCGTCGTTGGAATTCTTGCCGCGGGGATGAATGGCGGTGACGCCGGTGCGCACTGGGCCCTTGCCGATCACAAGCTTGCCGTCGCCGGAGATGAGCGTGGTGTGGCCGACTTCGACGCCAGCGACATCAGTGATGGCGTTGTTGGGGCCGGGAGTGCCGTCGAAGGGGACGCCGAGATCGCGAGCGCGGGGCTTGGTTTGGGCGGAGGCAGCGATGGAGAAAATGGCGGCGAAGGCGATTACGATGAGTGGCTTCAGGCTACGGGCTTCGGGCCGCAGAGTAGGGAAGGGATTTGGATTTGCAGAGTAATGCGGGATTGAGCGTTCCGACATAGAGCCTCCGAAAGAACGGAGAAGTATAATCGTTCCCAGTGGAAATGTTGCGCGAGGGGAAACTTTTCGGGGGACAACATGGACGGATGGAAGAAGGCGGTGGTGGCGGGTTCGATTGGAGTGGCGACGGTTTTGTTTTTGAGGAAGAAGTATCCGGCGGGCGTGCTGGCGACGGGCGTGGGACTGGCGGTGCTGGCGTCGGAGTATCCGGAGAAATTTGAGAAGGTGCGGAGATCGCTGCCGGATTACTTTGACCGTGGCATGCACGTGATGGAGATGGCGGCGCGCGCGGGCAAGCGGATCACGCAGGCGGCGGGGCAGAGCGCGATGGATGCGTGGGAAGAAGTTCGTGGGTAGCGGACCTCAGACCTTGGACCTCAGACTTCAGGACTCGCCTACGTCACGTCAGTGCTTGCCGAGGTCTGAAGTCCGGTGTCCGATGCCGCATTTCACTCGATGCCGAGTTGCTTCCTGGCGTCAGGGCTGAGGCGCTCGGGGGTCCAGGGCGGAGTCCACACGACGTTGACTGCGGCGTTGCGGATGCCGGGCAACTGCTCGAGGCGCGACTTCACTTGCGCGCTGATGTTGACGTGTTCGGGGCAGCCTTGCGAGGTGAGGGTCATGTCGACGGTGACGTCCTGCTTGGCTTGCTCGGGAGTGTCGGCGGGCGCGGGGGCGAAGTTCACCTGGTAGATGAGGCCGAGGTCGACAATGTTAACGGGGATCTCGGGGTCGTAGCAACTCTTCAGCGCGCTCAGAACGTCTTGTTCGGTGACTGGGGACATAGGATTTCCTTGCCACCCAGTGTACCGCAGTGCGAATGCCCTGCGGGGCCGCGGGGATTATCGAGGTGAAAAGGGGTCCTTCGACTCCGCAAGAACTTCGCCTCCGCGAAGTTCTTGCTGCGCTCAGGATGACAAGGGAAAGTACGTATCTGGTAAGGTTTTTGCATGATGAGTGAAGAGGCGAAGCAGAGGATCCAGATTGCTTTGGCGCTGGCCGTGGTGGTGGCGGGAGTGCGCGCCGGGTACATCCTTTATGAGCGGCACGAGGACAATCTTGCGGCGCAGAAGCAGGCGGAGGCGAAGAAGATTGGCTACTCGAACGCGGATTATTACGTGGTGCCGAAAAAGCTGTATCCGTTTGATTTGAAATCGGCCAAGCAGTTGACGGAGCAGCCGGTGTGGGTGAAGGAAGGATATCGGTATACCTATTATCGGTTTGTCCCGGTGGTGAAGAGCGTCGATTTTGCGCATGAGGCAGGACTGTTGGGCCCGATCGAACGGCTGGAGATAAAGGACGTGATGGCGGTCGCCGCGCCGGGCGGGAGGAAGCAGGTGGTGGCCACGTTTGAAAAAGATGGGCACGGTTACGCGGTGCCCATCGGATTTGAGAACGATGGACAGTACAAGATTTATTCCGACGAGATGTTCTATGTGGAAGATCCGCACGAGTTATACAAGCATTGGCCGGCGGATGTGTGGCAGGCGATCACGCAGCATGAGGTGAAGCCGGGGATGAACGAATTGCAGGCCGATTTCGCGGTGGGGATGGGGACGCTGGATGCGGGGAGTTCGTCCGCGGAGAGAACGCTGCATTATGCGAATGGAGGGAAGCCGCTGGTGGTGATTTACCGCGATGGGAAAGCGGCGGAGATTAAGGCGGGGACATAGGGAGCCGACAGCTCACCACCCTCACCTGTGGTTATAGGGATCCTTCGACTGCGGTTGGTTCTTGCGCCGGGCGCAAGAACCAATCCTCGCTCAGGATGACAAAGCTCATTTATTTCACGGTGGCCAGAGCTTTCGAGACTTCTTCGATATCGGGCACGACGGGGATGTCGTAGTTCTTGTGCCAGGCTAAGTTGCCATTGCGGTCGATGATGGAGATGGCGCGTCCGGTGATGCCTTTGTCCGCGAGATAGACGCCGTACTCGGCGGCGACGGCGCCGCGGGGATGGAAATCGGCGAGCAGCGGATATTGGATGCCCATTTTGTCGGCATAGGCCTTGTGGGACCAAGCGCTATCCACGCTCAGGCCGAGGACTTGCGCATCGAGTTGCTCGAATTGCTTCTTGTCGTTAACGATGCAGGCGTGCTCTTTGGTGCACACGGGACTCCAGTCGAGCGGGTAGAAGACGAGGACCACGCGCTTCTTGCCGCGGAAGTCGCTAAGTTTTACTTCCTTCTGATCTTGATCTTTAAGGGTGAATTCGGGCGCGGGTGCGCCGATGGTGGGTGACATGATTTCCTCCGTGCTGGTCTCTTGGGATAATTTCTTCACCCATCATAAACCGGGGATCGGTTTAGAGGGCGGTCGGTTGTACAAATGCCTCGCCGAGGCGATGGGTGCGCCTAGGTGAGAGGGATCCTTCGACTTCGCTCAGGATGACAGCCACTTAATGAGTAGCGGCGCTGAGGACGTCACTTCACAACTGGCGAGCTCGCGTCCGCTGGTTTTTCTTCGTCGGCGTGGATCTTGCCGTCGTCTTCGGCGTAGAAGGAGCGGTGTTCGGCGTCGAGATGCTTGGGCGTCAGGGTGAGGATGAAGCTGTCTTTCTTGCCGCGGAAGCCGGCGCTGTAATCGCCACGGTCGGGATTGACCATGCGTTTGGTGAAGGTTCCGGAGTGAACGAGTTCGGCGAGAGACGTGGCAAAGTGGCCGTACTGCTTCTCGAAGTGGTGCTGGGCGCGGAGGACGACGCGCATGTAGCCGAGGGCGGCCGCTTCGGAATCAGAGCGGGCGGGATCTCCGGGGAATTTTGGCTGGTAGGTTGCGGCAGGAGCCTGGGCGGCGAGAGCCGGAGGCGCGAACATGGTGGACGCGGTTAGTACGAGGCTGGCGATAATAGCAAGAAGACGAGTGAAATTATTCCTCATGCAGAATCCTCTCCCAGGGCGGCGCAGCAAGACTTGAGCCGCGGTTTTGGGTTGTAGAAGGGCTCTTCGACCTTCTTTTTCATGTTACTCCGGTAATTCAACTTCGGTCACCTTCCCTTTGCATAGGGCACAAATGCGGCTATGCTCTAGGTAAGCAACTACGCCCTACAGAGAAACCTATGAAAGCAGCAGTAGCGAGAAAACCAACGATCAAAATTGCCGTAGTGGAGAGCGACCCCCTGAGGTTTGTGGGGTTCCGCGCCTTGTTCGATACCGAACCTGAGTTCGAACTAATTTCCGCCGGCTTGCCCGAGATATCCACGTTGCAGAATGTGGACCTGATCCTGCTCGGAAACCGTTCCGGCCAAAACCTGTTTGATGTGATGGCGAGCCTGAAGGCGACACGGCCGGATCTGCGCATTATTGTGACCGGGTCTGGAGTGGATGAAGAAACCATTCTCAAGGCGATCGCGTCTGGGGCCAAGGGCTATGTAGACGAGGCGGCTTCGCCGGCGGAATTTGCGCAAGCGATTCGCATCGTGAGCCAGGGGTCGGTGTGGGCGCCGCGGCGAGTGCTTTCGATGTTCATTGAACGGGTATCGTCGGCGCCAGGGCGGATTTTTCCGGCGGGCCGCGTGACCTTCACGGACCGCGAAAAGGAAGTGCTCGAGATGCTGGTGGCGGGACGCTCCAACAAAGAAATTGGGGCTCAGCTAGGCATTGAAGAGCGCACGGTAAAGGCTCATGTGGCGAAGTTAATGCGCAAGGTGGGAGTACAGAATCGAATTGCGCTGTCGGTTCATGCGATTACGCACTCGCTGGTGGCGGCGAAATAGAGTTTAGGCGGGTCGTGACCCGGGTAACTTCGGGACACTGACCTCGGTAATCTTGTGGAGAAAGCGAGCGGGGGGCATACTCGCTTTACCTACCACAGAACCTGGGAGACNNCTGTTGACCCTAATTGTGTCTCTCTGTTCTTTCTCGTTTGCGGCGGATGACGAGACCAAAGAATCGAAGGCCGCAGATCGTGTGCAGGCAGCCGCCGATGTGCTGAGCGATATTCAAAGCGCGCCGGATAAAGGCATTCCCCAAGAGGTGCTAGGCTCGGCGGAGTGCGTGGCGGTGGTGCCGTCGATGCT
>PMXH01000365.1:0-2138 GCA_003165855.1 Acidobacteriaceae bacterium
CATGGACGCGCTCTCCTCCATGGGGACGATCTGCGGTTACAAAGCCGTACTGCTGGCTGCCGAGACCTCCATCAGGATCTTTCCCATGATGACGACGGCCGCAGGCACCATTACGCCGGCACGCGTATTCGTCATCGGCGCGGGAGTGGCGGGACTGCAAGCCATTTCGACCGCCCGCCGGCTGGGCGCTGTGGCGTCCGCTTACGACATGCGTGCTGCCTCCAAAGAGCAGGTGCAGAGCCTCGGGGGCCGCTTCGTCGAATTGCCGATCGAGGCCAAGGATGCGCAGGATGCCCGCGGCTATGGCACTGCCCAGGACGAAACCTTTTACGCCCGGCAGCGCGAACTCCTTACCCGCGTGGTCGCGGAGAGCGACGTGGTCATCACCGCCGCCGTGATTCCCGGCAAGAAGTCTCCGGTGCTCATCACTGCCGATATGGTCAAAAGCATGGCTCCCGGCTCCGTGATCGTCGACCTCGCCTCCGAACGCGGCGGCAACTGCGAACTCACCCGCACCGGAGAAACAGTGAAGGCCCACGGCGTGACAATCATCGGCGCCATCAATCTCGCCAGCAGCGTGCCATACCACGCCAGCCAGATGTACGCCCGCAACGTGGCCACATTTCTTGTGTATATGGTGAAAGAGGGCAAGCTGCAACTCAACCTGCAGGACGAGATCATCCGCGAGACGATGGTCACGCGCGGCGGTGAAATTGTAAACGCAAGAGTCCGTGAGTTCTTCAAACTGCCGGCGTTAGTGCCGGCTGCAGGATAAAGTTCATAGCGCAAGTGCTGGAAGCGGTTCCACGAGAACTGAGAGTGGGGGACGAATGGGTGACAATCTAATCGACGATCTTTTCATTTTCATGCTGGCCTGCTTCATCGGCTTCGAAGTCATTCGGCACGTTTCGCCCTTGCTGCACACTCCGCTGATGTCGCTCACCAACGCACTCGATGCCATTGCCGTCGTGGGCGCGATTGTGCTGGTCGGTGAAAAAAAGAGCACCTTCGCGACGATCCTGGGCACGATTGCAATCGTCGCGGCCACCAGCAACGTAGTTGGTGGATTCTTCATCACGGGCCGGATGCTCAAGATGTTCAAGAGCAGCCGTCCGAGCAAATAGGTAGATAAGCGAAATCATATTGAACAGATCTTATCGAGTAAGCCATGTTGAGTAAGCCATGAACCAGTTCGCCGGAAGCCAATACGTAATCGAAGTCATCTACCTCATCGCCAGCGCCCTGTTTATCTTTTCGCTGAAGTGGATGAGTTCGCCGGCGACTGCCCGCCATGGGATTTGGGCGGGCGAAATCGGCATGGTGCTGGCGATCGCAGGTACTCTGCTTCACCACGGCATCGTCGATTGGAAGTGGATCGTCGTAGGGCTGGTGCTGGGCAGCGGCATCGGCATTCCGCTGGGCATGGTGCAGATGACGGCTGTTCCCCAGCGGACCGCGCTCAGCCATGCCTTCGGTGCACTGTGCGTGACTCTGGTGGGTACAGCGGAATTCTATTTGCGCACTCCGAACGTACCGAAATTCATGATGTCAGTGCTATCGATGGAAGTGATTCTGGGAGGCCTCACCTTCACCGGCAGCTTAATGGCGGCAGGAAAGTTGCAGGAAATTCTGCCCCAACGCCCCATCACTTATAAGGGACAGAATCTTGTCAACTTCCTGCTGTTCGCAGTTGCCGTCGGCAGCGCCGTTTACCTCGTCCTGCATCCGGAAGCGAAGCAATTCTTCCCGCTGATCGTAGGCGTTTCCCTGATCTTCGGTGTCCTCCTCATCATTCCGATTGGCGGTGCGGACATGCCGACGGTCATTTCTCTGTTAAACGGCTATGCCGGTTTGTCCGCCGCAGCCATGGGATTCGTCCTGCAGAACAAGCTGCTGATCATTGCCGGCGCGCTCGACGGTTCTTCGGGACTCATCCTCTCGGTGATCATGTCGAAGGCGATGAACCGGTCGTTCACCAACGTCCTGTTCGGCGCCTTCGGCCAAGTGCAGGTCGCGGCTACCGGCGGCCAGGAAGCGCGGCCGGTGCACAGCGCCACGGCGGAGGAGGCGGCTGCGATTCTCTCTGCCGCCAATAAAGTGGTGATCGTCCCCGGATACGGCATGGCGGTGGCGCAGGC
>PMXH01000365.1:2163-27625 GCA_003165855.1 Acidobacteriaceae bacterium
ATGGTGATCAAGCGCAGCATGAGCCCAGGCTTTGCCGGCATCGACAATCCGCTGTACTACCTCCCGAACACCCTGATGCTGTTCGGCGACGCCAAGCAGTTTGTGGGCGCGATTGTAAGGGAGTTGAGCGGGGGGCACTGAGAGCGCCAGCGCGACAGCCTTTTCCTCAGATCAACGTTCTTCCGACCACATGTGCTCCTAATTCTTGGGCACTGGCAGGTTTGCGCTGCCACCCGCCATCGTGATAGCATGATATCGTCGTAAACGGAAGAGAAAACGGCAAAATGGCGCAGTTGGTGGTTCGCAACATCGAAAACGGTGTGAAGGCTCGCCTGCAGCGTCGCGCGCGCCGCAACGGCCGCAGCATGGAAGAAGAAGTCCGCGACATTCTGCGGGCTGCAGTGCAGGCGGAGAAGAACGCTCCCGCGGGGGGACTGGGGACGGAACTGTCAGCGCTTTTTGCCGATATAGGGCTTGATGAGCCAATTCAAGAACTACGAGGGTTTCAGATTGATCCGCCCGACTTCGAAGAATGACAGTTCTCGACACAAACGTGGTATCCGAATTTATGCTGCGCTCACCAAATCCAAGGGTGATCGAATGGCTCGATAAACAGCCTCGATCATCCGTCTGGACTACCGCCGTCACGATTTTCGAAATTCGACTAGGCTTGCGAATTATGGCCAGCGGTAAGCGTCGCGACGCTCTCAACCAACGATTCGACGAAGTGCTGCAACGCATGAATGAGCAGATTCTTCCCTTTGACACCGAAGCCGCACAGCAAGCGGCTGCCTTAATGGCCTCCAGAAAAATACAGGGTCGTCCTCGCGATCTGCGCGACACCATGATCGCCGGTATAGTTTTGTCGCGCCATGCTAACTTGGCGACCCGCAATACCCCCCATTTCGACGACATTTCAGCGCCGCTGATCGATCCGTGGAACTAGGACTCCGAACGCGCCTTAACCTGCCCGCGTGATATTCTATTAGCTCCAGCTGCGTACCGTTTTGGCGGAAATTCCCCGCAGTTACAGAAGAAAGCTTCCTGAAGAAGCTTCCCTGAAGAAGCCCAGAAGAAGAGAAACTAGAAATCATGCTTTCAGTCAGTAATGTGTCGATGCGCTACGGCGCCAAAATTCTGTTTGATGAAGTCTCCACGGCGTTTACGCCGGGGAAGCGGTATGGCCTGACCGGGCCCAATGGCTCGGGCAAATCCACGTTCATGAAGCTGCTCAGCGGTGAACTGGATCCGCAAAAAGGCACTGTCGTGCGTCCGCGGAAGCTGGGAGTCTTGAGCCAGGATCAATTTGCTTTCGATGCCTACACTGCGATCGACACGGTCATCATGGGCAACAAGCGGTTGTGGGCGGCGATGCAGGAGCGCGACGCGATCTACGAAAAGCATGAGATGACCGACGAAGACGGGATGAAGCTGGGCGAGTTGGAGGGCATTGTTGGCGAGGAAGACGGCTACACAGCGGAGAGCGATGCGGCTATTTTGCTACAAGGTTTGGACATTCCAGACGAAGCGCATGCGCGGAAGATGAGCGAACTACAGGGCGGCCAGAAAGTTCGCGTCCTGCTGGCGCAGGCGTTGTTTGGGCATCCGCAGGCGTTGTTGCTGGATGAGCCTACGAACAACCTGGACTTGGATTCGATTCACTGGCTGCAGGGATTTCTGAATGTGTATGACGGCGTGGTGATTGCGATTTCACATGACCGGCACTTCCTGAACAGCATTTGCACGCACATCGCCGACATCGATTACGAGACCATCATCACTTACACCGGGTCGTACGACGAGATGGTGCTGGCAAAGACGCAGGTGCGGTCGCAGATCGAATCGCAGAATGCACAGCGGGAAAAGAAGATCTCGCAATTGAACGAATTTATTGCGCGATTCTCAGCCGGTACGCGATCGAGCCAGGTGCAGTCGCGGCGCAAGGAAGTGGAACGGCTGCAAGTGACGGAACTGGCCAGGTCGAATATCCAGCGGCCTTATATCAAGTTCGAGCAGAAGCGGCCTTCGGGAAAACACATTCTCGAAATCGAGCACCTGGGCAAGACTTACGGAGACAAAACGGTCATACGCGACTTCACGGCGAGCATTACGCGCGGGGAAAGAATCGCGCTGATGGGGCGCAATGGAGCGGGGAAGACGACTCTGGTGAATGCGCTGCTGGCGAATTCGCCGACCACGCCGGAAGCCGAGCTGCGCAAGACCAGCGGCTATGACGGAACGTTTGTGGACGCGGGAAAAGTGATTTGGGGACACGAAGCGTCGATTGGATATTTTGCGCAGGACCACCGCAGCCTGATCGAAGGCGGCACGACGGTTCTGGAGTGGCTGCATCAGTGGAATCCGGCGGCAGTGAGCGAAGAGATTCGAGGTTTGCTGGGGCAGATGCTGTTTGCCCGCGAGGAAGCGACGAAATCTACCAACGTTCTTTCCGGCGGGGAAGCGGCGCGGCTGCTCTTCTGCAAGCTGATGCTGCAGAAGCCCAACGTGCTGGTGCTCGATGAGCCTACCAACCACCTGGATCTCGAGGCGATCAACGCGCTGAACATCTCATTGCAGCGGTATCAGGGGACGGTGTTTCTGGTCAGCCACGACCACGACCTGATCGATGAGGTCGCCACGCGCATCTGGCACTTCGAAAGCGACCACAAGCTGACGGACTTCAAGGGAACGTACGAGGAGTATCAGGCGGCAGTGGTAGCGTAGGCGGCACGAGAATCGTTGCATTACCTGGGAAGACAAGGTGTGTGGGACTTTGCACCATTCCCGCTGCATGTAAATCATCCAGGTTCTCCACAGATTTCCACAGGCGTTTGCTGTTGCGTTTAGAGCCGCAAGTTGCGGATAATGGCGCGTAATGTCCTTGCGTCAGGACTGGCGCGGGAAGTTGCCATAGTCGTGTACAGCCGAGCCGATTTACTTAGAATTCTTCACCTCACGCCGCGCCAGTTGGCGAACTGGGAGCGGGCGGAGTTGATTGCTGCCTCCACGACCTATTCTTTTTCCGACCTGCTGAAGATCAAGAAAGTTCGCGACCTGTGCGCGATGAGGGTGAGGCCGGCGGTGATCCGGCAGTCGCTCGAGGCCATGCAGCAGCAGGCGTCGGGGATGGGAAATCCTTTGCTCGACGCGGGAACCTCCTATACGAACAAGCATCGCGTGGCGTTCCGGCATGAAGGCAGGCTGCTGGAGCCGATCGCGGGCCAGTTTGTGATGGACTTCGCAACGCGGGAAAAAGTCGTAACCAGCACGCCGATTCCTAGTCCTGAGCCCGGGCCGCAGGAAAATGAGGCAGCGGCCTGGTTTGCTCGCGGCATCGCATTGGAAGAAGATCCGGCGACGCAGACCGAAGCGCTCGCCTCCTATCAGAAGGTACTCGAGTTTCAGCCCGACCACGCCGCCGCGCACATCAACCTGGGAACGCTTTTCTACAACCGCCAGGATTTCACCTTGGCGGAAAAGCATTATCGCGCCGCGTTGGAAGCTGATTCTCGCTATGCCCTCGCCTATTTCGACCTGGGCAATGTTCTCGACGAGACCGGGCGCGTGCAGGAAGCGATCCAGACGTACAAGATGGCGATCCAGCTGGCTCCCACCTACGCCGATGCGCACTACAACCTTGCGCTCGCCTACGAAAAAACCCGCGAGCCGCGCAAGGCGCTGAAACACTGGCAGGCTTACGTGAAGCTCGATACCACTGGGCCGTGGTCGGTGCATGCGCGGAATCAGATCCAGCGCATTCTGCAGGCGGATACGCTGAAGTTGGTGCATTCGCGGCGCAGCTAGCGCAAGCCTGGCTTCCGGCCCGCGTTCCTCCCATATGAAGGGGCACGTTGAAGGTGTACTTTGGCCGCTCTCCATTGCAACATTGCTTGTAGCTGGCCTTGGACGTTCCCGCCTATTGCTGCTTATCCTTGCGATTTTGTGGGCCGTGTCCACCTCTATCGTGATCCCAGTGCACTTCTATCGCGCGTGGAAGAGGTGGGAGCGTGTTTCTAACAGGCGCGAGTACGCGACGTGGGTTGGTTTTGAGACGGTGACCGCTATTGTTCTGATTTCGTTGGGCATCTACGCAGTGATTTCGAAGTAATGCAACGGCCCCCGTTGCAACCGCCTCCGCTTAACAGTCTTTGAGAGTGCTAAAATTGCGAGTCTGCCATTCTCTGTCCTGAAGGTATTCGCATGCCCGAGACTCTGCAGTCACCCGTTCCCACACCGCTAACCACCCTTACCGAAGACGAAATTCTTTTCCGCGACAACATTCGCCAGTTTGCCGACGATAAGATCCGGCCGCTGGTGAAAGAAATGGACGAGAAAGGCGTGTTCGAAAAGGACCTTCTCCACGAATTCTTCCAGCTCGGGCTGATGGGGATCGAAATCCCAGAGGAATACGGCGGAAGCGGAGCGAAGTTCTTTGAGGCGATCCTGGCGGTGGAGGAACTGTCGCGTGTCGACGCATCGGCGGGCGTGGTGGTGGATGTGCAGAACACGCTTGTCAACAATGCGCTGTTGAGATGGGGCACCGCGGAGCAGAAGAAGCGCTATCTGCCGAAGATGGCGACGGAGACGCTTGGGGCTTATGCGCTGAGCGAGGCCGGTTCCGGGTCCGATGCGTTTGCGCTGCAGACGCGCGCCGAAGTCAAGGGCAGCGAGTATGTTCTCAACGGCCGCAAGCTGTGGATCACCAATGCCAAGGAAGCTGGGTTGTTCGTGCTCTTTGCTACGCTCGATCCCGCCGCCGGATACAAAGGCATCACCGCGTTCCTAGTCGAAAAAGATTTTCCGGGATTCAGCGTGGGCAAGAAAGAGGACAAGCTGGGCATTCGCGCCTCTTCGACTTGCGAACTGATTCTTGAAGACTGCCGCGTGCCCAAGGAAAACGTGTTGGGCGAGCCGGGCAAGGGATACAAGATCGCGATCGAGACATTGAACGAAGGCCGCATCGGCATTGGTGCACAGATGCTTGGTATAGCGCGAGGGGCTTGGGAGTTTGCCGCGAAGTACGCGCAAGAACGCAAACAGTTCGGCAAGGCTATTGCGGACTTTCAAGGGATCCAGTTCCAGATCGCGCAGATGGCGACCGAGATCGAGGCGGTCCGGCTCATGGTCTATAACGCGGCCCGCATGAAGGATGCGGGGGTGAACTTCGTGAAGGAAGCGGCGATGACCAAACTGTTCGCGTCGCAGGTCGCCGAGCGGGTCACTTCGCTGGCCATCGAGATCTACGGTGGCTACGGGTTTACCAAAGACTATCCGGTGGAGAAGTACTGGCGCGACGCCAAGATCGGCAAAATCTACGAGGGAACGTCCAACATGCAGTTAGCGACCATCGCCAAACTCCTGCTGAGCGGGAAATAGAGCTGCTGTTCTTCGCCTCCGGGTTTGAGTCTCTGTCCGCCCGGGAAGCCGCGACTGGCGGGCGTTCTGGCTTGACCAAGCGTCCCATGGTTAGTTCTCATGCTCAATATGTGCATTGAGTTGCACTTGGAGCCGGTGTGGAGCAGCGTCCAACCGCTGCTAACTCAAGTGAATTCAATGTTTTCCGGCCGCTCCGGCCATTGGCGGACAAGCTGCAATCTCCCTATGTGCCTGCCGTTGCGAGGCAAGACCGGGGTGGCACTTGACGACTTTGTTCGGTAACACAGCGGTGATTCCGATGGCGGCTCCGAAGAAGAAGGGGAGCCTTCTGCCGTTGCTCACGGTGGTGTTCCTGGCTTCTTATGGCTTGATGACGATGCTCATCGTTGAGCAGAACACAACCATCCAAGCGCAGAGCAATCTGATTCATGTCTTGCTCGGCGACAGCCGGGAGCTGTGGGCCATGAAAGCAAAGGCCATCGGTGGGAAGTCCGCTCAGGCAGGAGCGCAGAGCCGCGCTCAAGGTTCCTCGACCCAGGTTCCTTCAACCCAAGCACCATCAACCCAAGCCCCGTCGACCCAGGGACAATCTCCGTCCGTTCAGACTCCGTCTACCCGGATTCCATCAACCCAAGCCCCGTCTACCCAGACTCCGTCAACCCAGGCCGTACCCCAGCAGCATGTCCAAAGCCGGGCAGGAAAGACCGCGAAACCCAAGACCCAGGTTCCGCCCATGCCGGCTTCGGATTTGACCGATCAGCGTCGTGTTTTGATTACGATTTGAGTCCCAGTTTCCAGCAGTCAACGTTGTGCGATTGTTCTCTGAAAGTTTGGAAGTAATGAAGGCCCTGACCCTAGCCTTGATGTTCAGTCTGATGGTGGCGCGGCCGGCGCAACCGGTGCGCCGTCCTTCGGGCACTGTGGAGCGGCGCGCCACGACCGGGCGCTGGTACTTTGCCGCCAGCGGCCACGCCGTCTACTGCTATGGACCGGTGATGACCCTGCCCCAAGCCAACGGCGACCTGCAGAAAGTCGCTACGTTCTGCCGTGATGGCCGAGCAGTGGTGCCGTTGAAGGATTAGATGACGGTCCCAACCCGCTGAAATCCGCCTTACTTTTGTCTGCCCTGTCTTGATCTCTGCAACATCGCCGCCAGCCGCACGTGCCTGCCGCAAGTCGCCTTGCTACACTGATTGAGGCATGCCGGAACTTCCCGAAGTTGAAACCATTGCGCGCGGATTAGCCAAACGCGTCTCTGGCGATGTGATTGAATCGGTCTGGCTGGGGCAGAAGCCGGAGCCGCTGAAGTCCACGGCGCAAGAAATTGCCGCCGCGCTCGAGCACAGCCGCATCGCCACAGTGCGGCGCATGGGCAAGCACATTGTCTTCGACCTTGAGCGAGAGAATGGCTCTCCCTCGCCGGGGAAGGTCAGGAAGCCTAAAGCGATGCGTCCCGGATCTGTGGTCCCGACAGGGCTTCCATCGGTGCCGCACGCAAAGGCGCACAAGGGCGTTCGTCCAACGCGATCTAATCCCACAGAAGCGCAATGGATCGTCCACCTGGGGATGACCGGGCGTTTGCAAGTCTGCGAACCGCAGTCGGAAGTTTTGAAGCACACGCACGCGATTCTGAAGCTGGCATCGGGCAGGGAACTGCGGTTTGTCGATCCCCGCCGCTTTGGACGGTTGAGCATCGCCACCGCCGGTGGTTTCGATGCGGGCGGCATGGAGCCGCTGGACGCCGACCTCGATTCCTTCGTCGCTTTGTTTCGTGGACGCAAGACTCCCATCAAGAGCGCGCTCCTCAATCAGAAACTGCTGCGCGGCGTAGGGAACATTTACGCCGATGAATCTCTGTTCCGCGCTGGAATTCGACCGCGCCGCCGCGCCTCAACGATCGTCCGTGTCCGACTGGCCAAACTGCACATGTCAGTAAAAGAGGTTCTTCGGGAGGCGATTGCTCTTGGCGGCTCGTCGATCTCAGATTATGTGGACGCGGACGGCCAAGAAGGCTTCTTCCAATTGCGGCACAGGGTTTACGGAAGAGAAGGCGAGCCCTGCCTGGTTTGCAAGACGCCGATCAAGCGCATCGTAATTGCGGGGCGCAGCAGCCACTACTGCCCGGCGTGCCAGAAATGAGGACGCTCCGTCGCGGTTCTGGTAATCTTCTCAGCCATGCCTGATTTCTCCATCGGAGTCGATCTCGGCGGTACTAACCTGCGCATTGCCGCCGTGAGCGGCGAGGGACAGCTTCTTGAAAAAGTCACCCTGGGCACCAAACTCGCTCTCGGCCGCGACCACGTCATCAATGAAATGTGCGATGCGATTCAAGGTCTATCCGGTAAGTACGAGGCTGCAGGAAGGTTTCTGGGCGCTGGCATCGGCGTTCCCGGCCTCATCGACCTGCAAACCGGGATGATGCGGAAGGCGGTCAACCTTCCGGGTTGGGAAAACTATCCAGTGCGGGCGGAAATCGAACGCCGCCTGGGGCTGGCGAAAAACGGCGCGCGCGTGGTCCTCGAGAACGACGCCCGTGTTGCCGCGCTCGGTGAGCAGTGGCTAGGCGCTGCCCGTGGGGTCGCCAATATGGCGGTGCTCACGCTGGGAACCGGAATCGGCGGCGGCATCGTGCTCGGAGGAAAAATCTGGCACGGCATGAATGGCATGGCAGGCGAGTTCGGGCATGTCACCATCGAACCGGAAGGCCATCCCTGCGGCTGCGGCAACCGCGGGTGCGCCGAGCAGTACGCCTCGGCCAGCGCAATCGTTCGCATGGCCCGCGAGGCCATCGCCAGCGGTCAGGCGCCATTACTGGCTAAGGCCGCGTCATCGGATGCCGAATTCGGCGCGAAGTCGATCTACAACCTCGCGATGCAGGGAGACGAGCCGGCCCGCCGCATCTTTCGGAGTTTTGGACGCTATCTCGGCCTGCTGCTGGCCGGCCTGGTCAACGTCTTGAATCTCGAGATGTACGTCATCGGCGGTGGCGCTTCCAGCGCGTGGGATGCTTTTGCACCGAGCATGTTCGAAGAACTACGCCAGCGGTCGGTGGTTTACGCGGGCACGGCTCCCGCCGACCCTCTTAAGAGCGAGTCCTTGGGAAAACACGAAGTCGCCTCGGCACACAGCGAAAGCCGCGGCGAACGGAAGACCATCATTACGCGCGCCTTGCTGGGAAGCGATGCGGGGCTGTATGGAGCGGCGCGAGTGGCGGTGCTCGCAGTGTAAGACAGGCGTATTACCGGGTCACTATCGGCGTTTCCCACCCGTCGTATTCACCGTCAAACCGCTGCGTTAGCTGCAAGAGCTCAATCACGGTTGTGTCTATGACGTTTTGCTCAACTGATTGTGTGCGCGAGACCGACGCCCCGAACGGCAAGTCTCCCTTAGCGGGTAATTCTGGCGACGATATCTTGAAACCCGCTTTAGCTGCCTCCTGCAGGCACAAAGCGCGTGCCGCGTCCGAGCTGAAGTAAATCCAATGCCGAACTTCTCTCGGCACAGTAAGGATGTCACCTTTACCCACCAGTACGTCTAAGAGGTCTCGGTTGAGAATTCGCTGAAGATCCTCTGGCGATGGGTACAAAACGGTCAGGTACTGATCCCACGCTTCGTCCCTCTGTTGACCCAGGTCATATCGGTATCCTTTGAAACCAGCTAGAGCAGCGCTTACGGCCTCCTCAAACCCTTCCCCAGTCTCGCCATAGTAGTAAAACTCGCGCCGCCCCTGAGTTGTGATTCTGCCGCTTAGTATCGCGCCGCAGCTGCTGGAAATCCGTGGCGTCAGAGCGTCCTCGATCTCGAAAAGTCTGGGAGCCTCTCCCCCATCGGATAGGCCGTCAGGTCTTGGCGATTGAAAATATACCCACGTCCAGAGCAACCACGGTTTTGACAGAACCGGGGCCACTCCCCGCAGTGCGAGATCTATAAGAACAGATGCCAGCTTATCGTTGACCCTGCATAGGTACGGTTTCCAGTTTTCTTTCATGTAGTCTGTTCGATACTCGCTTCCGCGCTAGGTGCCACGCGCCAAACTTGAAGCTCGATGTCCTGCAGGGCCACGCGCTACAGCCCGGCCCGCTGCCTCCAGGAAAGCTTGATTCTGCTCAGCTGTGCCAATCGTCACGCGAATGCAATTCGGCGCGCCCCAAGGCCCCAGCGGACGCACTGCCACGCCTTGCTCCAGCAGGCGAGTGGCGAAGGAGGCTGCGTCTTCTCCCAGATCGCAGAATAGAAAATTCGCCGAGGTTGGGACTACGCGACGTCCCATCGCTGACAATCCCTGGGTAAGAACTCGCGACTGAACCGCATTATTCTCCACCACAAGCTGAACGTGTTGGTGGTCGTCGAGCGCTGCCAATGCCGCCGCTTGCGCCACCGACGAAACAGAAAACGTGTTGCGCATGCGGGCGCAATATCCCAGCAATTCCGCGGGGCCCAGGCCGTAGCCCACGCGGAGCCCAGCGAGTCCGTGCGCCTTAGAAAATGTTCGCAGCACGACCACGCTCGAACCCTGGCGAACATATTCCAGCGAGCTCGAATACTCAATCTTCCGCAGCGCAGCGAAGTGCAGAGCAAACTCGTAATATGCCTCATCCAACACCACGACCACGTGGCCGGGAACCTTTGTCAGAAAGCGCTCCACCACTGTCGCTTCCAGCATCGTGCCCGTGGGATTATTGGGGTTCGCCAGAAACACGATCCGCGTGTCCGCGTCGATCGCAGCGAGAATGGCTTCCAGGTCGAAGCTGTCTTCTCCAGAGCGCATAGGCGCTTCGACCAGATGCGCACCCGCCGCTTGCACGGCCAGCGAATATACGATGAACGAGCGCTCGCTAGTCACGGCGTTCAACCCCGGCGCAAGCAGTGTCTGGCAGAGCAGGCTCAGCATCGCAGTTGAGCCCGCTGTGACCAGCACTTGTTCCGGAGGCAACTTGTGATGCGTGGCCAGTTTACGGCGCAGTTCGCCGCAGTCGTCATCAGGATAGGAGTTCGCTCCGCTCAGCGCGCGCCTCATGGCATCGACGACACGCGCCGAAGGTCCAAAGGGACTCTCGTTAGAATCGAGCTTGATGAGCTGCGAGCGGCTCTCCAGTGCGGCTGGCGTTGGGTTGGAAGCGCCGACTGAGCCCATGTTGCGGGCCGAGGTAGAGACCAGATCGAAGAAGCGGCTCATGCTTGCCGCCCATCATGCCACGGAAGGCTTCGTTCCCGCTATCGGTTTGTTACAGGCCGTACGCAGGCGATCAACTTCCTGTGGAGTAAGGGCGCGGAATTGCCCGGGTGGAACGTCGAGAGTAAGCGGGCCGTAGCGGACGCGCTTGATCTTTTCCACGTGGTGTCCGACTTTCTCAAACATGCGCCGGATCTCGCGATTGCGGCCTTCGATCAGGGTGACCTCGTACCAGGGGTTGGTGGCTTCTTTAATCAAGCGGATGGCGGCCGGCGCAGTCCGCACCCGGCGGCCATCTTCGGTTTGAATCGAAACTCCGCCGCGAAGCTTTTCCAGCGCCTCAGCGCTGGGAGCGCCCGCAATTTTCACGACATAGGTTTTCGGTACTTGAGAAGCCGCTTTCATCAACTTGTTGGCCAGCGCACCGTCGTTGGTTAGAAGCAGAAGTCCCTCGCTGGCATAGTCGAGACGCCCCACGGGATAGACGCGCTTCTTCACGCCACGGATCAGCTGCATTACCGTGGGCCGCTTTTCCGGATCGCTCACCGTGGTGACGTAGCCTTTGGGTTTGTTCAGTAGCAGGTAAACGTGCAGTTGCGCACCTTGGAGCAGCTTCCCATCCACGCGAATGTGATCGGTGTCCGGATCGGCCTTGGTTCCAAGTTCCGTCACCACCGTCCCGTTCACCTTCACGTGGCCGGCACTGATCAGTTCCTCGGCTTTGCGACGGGAGGCGATCCCAGCGGCGGCGATGATTTTCTGGAGGCGTTCAGCAGGCATTCGAGAACTTCCAATCTAGGCTTGCGAGTAAGAGGACGGCTATTCTTTTTGAGCAGCGGACTCTGTGATTTCTTCTGGCTGTTCAGGGCCGGTATCCTGTGTTTGGGCCGCGTCTTCCGCCGGACTCAGCTCTGCCTGAAACGATTCCGCCACCAGCTTCTCGAACTCTTCCATGCTGGGCAGCTCGTTGACGTCCTTCAAACCAAAGCGCATCAGGAATTCTTTGGTGGTCTTGTAGAGGATCGGCCGTCCGATCACCTGCTTGCGGCCCGCAGTAGTGATCAGCTTGCGATCGAGCAAAGTTGCGATCACGCCGCCCGAATCCACGCCGCGAATCTCGCTGATCTCCGGCACCGTGGCAGGCTGCTTATACGCGATCACCGCCAGCGTTTCCAGAGCGGGGAGTGAAAGCCGGATTGGTGGCTTCAGACTCTTGGCGAAACTGCGCACCATTTCGTGCTGCTCGGGCTTGGTGGACATGCGATAGCCGCCCGCCACCTGGCGAACCTCAATGCCATGGTCGGGACTGCCGTATTCGCCGACCAGTTCCTCCAGGCTGAAGCGCACTCGCGACTTCACCTCAGCATCATCGGCAGCACCCGCCGCGACAACACTGTCCTTCACAAGCTGGGTCATCTGCTCCAGCGTGACCGGCGTTTCCGCCGCATAGATGATGGCTTCGAGTTGAGCTTTTAGACTCATAGTAAGAAGTGGCCAGTGGTCAGTGGCTAGTGGTCAGTAAACCGTGGCTTTCACTGGCCACTGATCACTGGACACTGTTCTTCTACCGCCAATCGTCGCGCACGGCGGCCTGCTCTGCCATGATAGCGTCGAACCCGATGTGTTTGCGTACCGCGATCTCGCCGAAAAGTTGGTCCTGACGAACCTGGATTGCCTGCAGCCGCACCATTTCGAGCAACGCCAGAAACATGCACACCAGCGCCTGCCGCGAAGGCACTCGCATCAGGAGCTGTTTCAGCCGGATGGGCCGCGATTCGAGCGACAATCGCCGCCGCAAATAATCAATCATATGGCCCACCGTAACGGTTTCCTCGTCCACATTGATCACGGGACGGGTGCGCACGCGCTCCAGAATCTGCTGAAAGGTTTTGACCAGATCGATCACATCCGCAGCGATCTCCGGCTCGGTGCCGTCGGCATCCATGAATTCCTTGAGCGCCGGGTTTGTCAGCACTGCATCTTCGATCTGCTGCTTCTGCAAGAGCATCTGCGCCGCTGATTTGAACTTTTCATGTTCGAGCAGCCGGTTCACCAGCTCGGTGCGCGGATCTTCCAACTCTTCCGCCTTGGCCGACGGATCGCGGGGCAGCAGCATTTTCGACTTGATGTGAATCAGCACCGCGGCCATATAAATAAAGTCAGCCGCCACATTCACATCGAGCTCGCGAATCTTTTCCACGTAAGCCAAGTACTGCGCCGTGATGCGCGCGATGGGAATGTCATAGATATCGATATCTTGTTTGCGAATCAGGTCGAGCAGCAAGTCCAGCGGGCCTTCGTAGACGTCAGTTACCGAAACTGCAAAAGGGGAATCGCTCTCTTCCTTCTTCGCGGAGTTGTCAGCCGAGTTCTCGGCTGCCTTGGTGTGCGTAGACGCGATCGCAACCAGCGCTGGCGTGAGCGACTCCGGTGCGTTGCCCGCCGAGGTTACGATTCTATCTTCCATCCTACTTCCCATCTCCCGCCGCCGGCGATTCGTACGCAAGCGACATGCCCATGGCGTCGCGCACTCCGTCCATGGTCTTAGCTGCAACCTTGCGCGCCCGTTCACTGCCAGCTTCCAGAATATCCCAAGCCAGCCGCGGATTCTCCTCGAATTTCTTGCGCCGCTCCTGCATCGGGGCCAGCAGTTGCACCAGTGCATCGGCCACCCAGCTTTTGCACTCGATGCATCCAATGCCCGCCGACCGGCAGCCGGTGTTCACCTTGTCCATGGTAGCGCGATCGCTGAAAATCTTGTGCAGATCGCCTACCGGACACACATCCGGGTTGCCAGGGTCGGAGCGCCGGACGCGCGCCGGGTCGGTCACCATTGTCTTCAGCTTCTGCCGCACCACCGGTTCCGGATCCGTCAGCATAATAGTGTTGCCATAAGACTTCGACATCTTGCGCCCATCGGTGCCCGGCAACTTGGGCGCGGGGGTGAGCAGCGATTGCGGCTCCGGAAAGACATTTCCGCGCCCACCGTAAAAGCCGTTGAAGCGCCGCGCGATCTCCCGCGTGAGTTCCACATGCGCAACCTGATCTTCACCCACCGGCACCACGTCGGCTTTGTAGATGAGGATGTCCGCCGCTTGCAACACGGGATAGCCCAGAAACCCATACGTTCCCAGGTCTTTGTCCTTGATGTTTTCCCGTTGCTCCTTGTAGGTGGGAACCCGCTCCAGCCAGCCCAGCGGCGTGATCATGGAAAACAGCAGGTGCAGTTCGGCGTGTGCCGGAACGTGCGACTGGATGAAGATCACGGATTTCTCCGGATCGAGCCCCGCCGCCAGCCAATCGAGCGCAACCTCCAGCGAATTCTGTTTTACGCGCGAAGTGTCGGCATAGTCGGTCGTGAGCGCATGCCAATCGGCTACCTCGAAGAAGCACTGATACTCATCCTGCATGCGCACCCAGTTATCGAGCGCGCCCACATAATTGCCGAGATGCAGTTTGCCGGTCGATCGCATGCCGCTGAGCACGCGCTTACGCAAATTGGTCGAAGGTGTCATCAGTTTTCAACGGGTCGTGACAACAAAGGGGCACACAGGAACGACACCGCCCCAGATTCCAGATTGCAGCATCATGCGAGGATACTGTCGATATTACCACGCAGGGCGCGGATTTCGGGTGTGCAAGGTAGCCCCGCTCCCACCTCCGATGCTTTATAATTCGCGCTCCATCCGCGCGCCGGATCGAACTCGTCCGCATGTCACATCTCGCCCGCAAACTCCGCTTCACGGACTACTTCACGCTGGCCTGGGGAACAATGGTCGGCGTGGGCTGGCTGGTGGTGATGGACGACTGGCTGCTGCGCGGCGGTGCGCTGGGCGCGCTGCTAGGCTTCGCCATTGGCGGCGCGCTGCTGTTCCCGATCGGCTGGGTTTACGGCAGGCTGGTGGCTGCGATGCCCGATGCCGCGGGCGAAATCGCCTACACGGCAGCGGCTTTTTCCCGGCCCGTCAGCTTCTCCACGGGATGGATGATGATGCTGGCCTACTTCATCGTCTGCCCATGGGAGGCCGTGGCTGTGGGCCGCATCGCGGGCTATATCGTCCCTTCGCTCGACTCGATCGAGATGTACCGCATCGCCGGACGGCCCGTCTACCTCCCGCACCTCATCATCGGCCTCGGACTCACGGCGCTCCTTACTACGCTGAACTATCGCGGCATCCGCCTTAGCGCGACTTTTCAAAACTGGACCGCCTTCGGCACGCTGGCGCTGTTTGTCGTTTTCGTCGCGCTCGGCGTAAGCAGAGGATCGCCGCGGAACTTTCCTCCGCTCTTTACCCACGCGCCGCTGGTTTCGTTCCTGCTCGTAGTCCAGGTCGTCCCTTATTTCATGACCGGATTCGAATCCGTAAGCAAGGCAGCGGAGGAATCCACTCCCGAATTTCGCGGGCAGGGATTTCTCAAAGCCATCTGGATGGCCGTCCTGGTCGGCATTCTCTTTTATACGTTCGTCATTGCCGCAGTCGCGTTTGTCGCGCCCTGGCACGAGTTGACCGGGGAAAAGTTCATGACCGCAGTCGCTTTCCAGCGCGCCGTGGGTTCGCATTGGATCGTCAACATCATCCTGGCGGCGGCGCTGCTGTCGCTCTTCAAGTGCTTCAATGGAAATTTCGTAGCCGCCAGCCGCCTGCTGTTTGCCTTGGGGCGCCGGGGTATGGTCGACGCACGCGCCGGACGAATCCACCCTCAACACCAGACGCCGTCGGTCGCAGTTTTCAGCATTGGACTCGTCACCGCCGCATGTATGCTGCTGGGAGATGCCATACTGGTGCCGATTACCGAGGTGGGCTCGGTCGCCTGCGCGATAGGATGGGCAGCGACCTGTGCCTCGTACCTTAGTATGGGATGGTCGGGAACGTTGCCGGGACAGTCGAAACTCTCAGCGGCCGAATGGTTGGTTGCCGGCTTTGGGTTGCTCGTGGCCGTCGCGATGATGCTGATGAAAGTTGTTCCAGCGGTACCCGGCCACTTCACGGTTTACGAATGGCTGGCGCTCGGAATTTGGATCGTCCTGGGTGCACTCGCAAGACGTCGGGCGACAGTGGCCGAGAACTGAAGTGGCGCGATCAAACAAATTTGCAGTCCAGCTTTCATAAAAAAGGAAGACCGATGAAGGTTCACAAACTGAAAATGTTGCTGGGGATCGGGCTACTGTTCGCCGCGTCCCTTGTGTCGCCGGCGCAATCGGCCACCTCTACTTTCGATCTTGTGATCACGAACGGCCACATTATCGACGGCACCGGTTCCCCGTGGTATTCCGGCGATGTAGGCATTCGCGATGGCAGAATTGCTGCGATCGGCAATCTGGCTGCCGCATCCCGTAAGCGAACCATCGACGCGGCTGGCAAGGTGGTGGCGCCGGGCTTCATCGACATGCTCGGGCAGTCCGAACTCTCAATCCTCGTCGAACCGCGCCTGCCTTCGAAAATCTATCAGGGCATCACGACCGAAATCACCGGCGAAGGAGGCTCCATCGCGCCGCTCAACGAAGCCATCATCCAGGCCGATCGACTCGGCTACGACCACTACCACATCGCTCCCGACTGGCGTACCTTCCGGCAGTATTTCGCCCGTCTGGAAAAGCAGGGTATGGGCATCAACCTGGCCAGCTATGTCGGCGCCACGCAGGTCCGGCGCATGGTGCTCGGCGACGACAACAAGCAGCCCACACCGGAGCAACTTGAGCAAATGAAAGCGCTGGTGCGCGATGCCATGAAAGACGGCACTGTCGGCGTTTCTACCGCGCTCGAATACGCGCCCGCGCCCTACGCGAAGACGGAGGAGTTGATCGCTCTCGCCGCCGAGGGCGGCAAGTTTGGCGGCATTTATTCTACCCACATGCGGGACGAGAGCAACTCGATCCTCGAAGCCATTGACGAGGCCCTGCGCATCGGACGCGAGGCCCACGTTCCCGTTGAAATCTGGCACATCAAAGTCGCCGGAAAGAATAACTGGGGACGCATGCCCGAGGTCGTCGCCAAAATCGACGCCGCGCGCGTCGCCGGCGCCGACGTGACCGCCGATACCTACGCTTACACGGCTTGGTTCAACGATTTCTCGGCCTTCGTTCCGCCGTGGGCCCACGACGGCGGTGCAGCAAAACTTGTCGAGAGGCTGAAAGACCCCACGACTCGCGAACGCATCCGCAAAGATATGCTCACGCCCTCGAACGACTGGGACAACGAATGGCAAGAGATTCCCGGACCCGAGGCCATCATGATCGGCGTCGTGCAAAATCCCAAGATGCTTCCGCTGCAGGGCAAGCGGCTCTCCGAGATCGCAAAGCTCTGGAACAAAGATCCGATCGATGCCATCTTCGATTTCCTGATCGACGATCCCTACGCAGGCGTCGCCGTCTTTGGCATGTCGCAACCCGATGTCACCCTCGCGCTGCAGCAACCCTGGGTCGCCATCGACAATGATTCGTCCGGCACTTCGCCCGAAGGTATTCTGGGCCAGGAGCATCCTCATCCCCGCGCCTACGGGACTTTCCCGCGCATCCTGCGCAAGTACGTTCGTGAAGACAAAGCTTTGACGCTGGAAGACGCCATCCGCAAAATGTCTGCGCTGCCGGCGCAGCGGCTGCGCCTTACGGACCGTGGCGTTCTCAAAGCCGGCATGTGGGCTGACGTCGTAATCTTCGATCCTGCAACCGTGCGCGACCTGGCCACGTTCGACAATCCAAATCAACTTTCCGAGGGGATGGACTACGTGCTGGTGAATGGCGTGCCTGTGATCGACCAGAGCAAAATGACAGGAGCGCTACCCGGAAAAGTTCTGCGCGGCGCAGGATACGTTCCGTAGCGCCAGGCTGCGCCTACGGCTTCAGCCGCGCCTGAGTCTCCGGCGCCGAAGTCAGCGCAACACGCGGTTCCGCCACGGTGCCCGTGATGCTATAAACCAGCGCGCCGCCGCGATCC
The DNA here is from genome assembly GCA_003165855.1 of Acidobacteriaceae bacterium. Taxonomy (GTDB): domain Bacteria; phylum Acidobacteriota; class Terriglobia; order Terriglobales; family Acidobacteriaceae; genus Sulfotelmatobacter. Next base: position 19,648 of record PMXH01000365.1, read on the forward strand.
GGCTTCATTTCCGCGCCGTGAGTTAGCTTGAGATCGAGCACCCGCCCTAGCGATGCGGTGCCGCTGATTTCATACGCTGCGAAAGGAGAAACCAGTTTCCCCTTGTCGATTTCGATCTTCCCGGCACGCAGGCGTGCCCGGCCCTGCCAGCGCGCGACCCGCAGCGGTCCCTCGTCGCTTGAAAGTGAAATGTGGGAGAGGACTCCGTTCTGCAGATCGAACTGCAGTGCGCCCTCGGCCGATTCCCAGAATGCTGAGGAATCGGTGCCGGACCCCGTGAGTTGATAAGTTCCCTCGGCGGTTCCTGAAATCCACGGATCGTGCATCGCATCGGCCATCTGCTGCAGTGAAATCCCTGTCAGCGTTCCGGAGCCGGTGTAGCGTGGAGAGGCTGCCGAGAAATCTATCTGCCATTCGCCACGGTGTTTTCCGCCCAGCAGGTCCGCGCGCAACTCTGAAATCTTCAGTGTCCCGCGTTCCAGATCAAGCGCAGCGGAAACCCGGTCCGCCACAATGCTACGAAACCGCAAGCGCCCGATGCTCACCTTGCCCGATGCCCGCAAGTTCTCGAGAAACGGCGATGTGGGTTCCGCAGAGGTCAGCACCTGGTACCACCGTCGCCGGCTCGGCGGCGAACCCAGCCACTCATCGAGATCGCTCAGCCCAAGTTCTTCGGCGTTCAAATTAAAGCGAATCAGGCACGCCCCGGGCATTCCGCAACCGCGCGGCAAGGTTATAGAGCCTGTCCAGCGAGCATCGGCCGCCCGCACGTTTAACTTTTCCACTCGCGCTCCATCCTGCGCAAGTAGCAGTTCTGCCGAGGAGATTTCAATCGGCCCATTTACTCCTCGCACCGTGGCACGCAGGTTGTGCAGCTGCGCCGTGCCCGTCACTTCCGGCAAAGCAAAAGCAGCAGAGGTTCCGGAAAGGTCTCCCGCCCACGATCCGGCGATTTGCAAATCCATCTGCGCCACGCCCTCGACGTTGGCCTTTATTGCCGGCAGGCCAAGCAATGTGGCCAATCGCAAGGCGTGCGACACTTCCCCATCTCCGCGTACAACCATGCCATAGCCCGACCGCGCCACCCAACCTCGCGCCTCCGCCGGTACCGGCCGCCCCAGCGCCATCGGGAAAGGGCCGTACTCGACGCGCAGCTCATCCGGAGGCGGCAAAATCTCAGCGTCCAAATGGCGGACTGATTTGCGCTGCGACGGAGCCAGAGCGCTGGCCCTGTCCGAGCGCAGAACGAACGGTATGTTCCCTGGAGCGAATTCCGCTTTGGTGATTGCCGACTGCAGACGAAGATTGGCAATCTCGCCGCGACCGTGAAACTCCAGTCCGTTGGGGAATGATCCGTTTTCTTTCACTGCGAAATTGCCTTGCACGCTTCCCGCGGCCGCGAGATCCGCCGGTAGATCTTTCTTGGCGCGCCGGGCGAGTTGCGCCACTGCGCTCACGGGGACGCTTTCGAGGCTCAAGGATAGACTGACTTGGTTTACTCCGGGCAGCCCGACATCGCCGTGCAGCGTGATCATGCCGTCGCTCACGGGCGCTGTGCAGAAGACCTCGTGCACCACACCTTCGATCGAGCTGTATTTGCCATCACAGTGCACTGCCAGCCGCAGTCCCTCACTGCTGGATATGTCGTAACGGCGGAAATCCTGAATGGATGTATCGGCGGTTACCTGCATCGCCGCCGGAATGCCGCTGAGTGTGGCTTCCAACCGAACTTCTCCCCGCCAGCCCTTGTCGTTTCCCGACGCCAGCTTCGTGAGTTGCCCCAGTTGCGCCTGGTCCCACTCCAGGCTGAAATGCAGGGGCGTTTCGCGCAGGCTCCCCGCCCGCTGCCATGTTCCGTTCATCCGCAGCAAGCCGGTATCGCTCAAACTCATATCGGTGCGCAGCGGTTCCGCCCTGAGGCGCACTCCCCACGTATTCTCCGATTCCTGCCACAAGGCAAAGTCCGCATTCAGTAGCGCGTATGGCTTTTTTTCCTGCCCGGCTTTGAAATTGATGCGGCCCGAACTGGCCTCGATGTAGGGAAAACCTGGGCGTACTTCTGACTTCGATTTTGCCGTGGGCGCCAGCGGCGTGCGCTCGGTGCGTTCCAGCAGAGCCTCCCAGTTCCAGCGCCCATCTACTCGGCGCACCAGATTCAAACTGGGCTCGGTCAGTTCCAGACGCGCAATGTCCAGACGTCCCCGCAACAGCGAGGTCAGCCGCACTACGGCCGTAACCTCCCGGGCGCGCAGCATCGGCTCCGCACCGAATGCTGGATCTTCGTAGATAACCAGGTTCTCCAGATCGAACCCGGGCCGTGGCAGGAATCGAAGGTGAACCGAACTGATCTCCGCTGGACGCGCGACTGCCCGGCTGATGGAATTCGTGATGCGCGCCTTGAGGCGCGAGACACCCGGACGCAGGAGAAAGAGTGCCAGCAGAATCACGGCTGCCGCGGTCACTACTCGCCCCCTGGAAGAGAGAAGCTTCACCGCACCACTCGCAGCGTTCGCCGCCACCGCGTCTCGTCAAAGAAGTGCAACACCACGTGCGCCAGAAAGCCAATGCGATCGCCGAAGTCAGTCTTGCGGTACTGGTCACCCGGCGTCTCAAACGACCAATAGATGAACATGGGTCGCCCGATCACGTTTTCCTGCGGAATAAAGCCCCAGTAGCGGCTGTCCAGACTCACGTCGCGGTTGTCGCCCATCCCGAAAAAGTGACCGGGTGGCACAACCAGATCGTCTCCCTGGATGTGCGCCGGCAGCTCCGGTTCCCAGCAGGGATAGACGTTATAGCTTTCCGATGGCGGCACGGCGGGGAAGTTGTCGCGGTAGGGATTCGGGAAGGAAGCCGAGTCCTGGGAATGAATCACGTAAGGTTCTTTCAACTGTTCGCCATTGCGATACACCACGCCGTTGCGCAGGTGAATATGGTCGCCGGGCACGCCCATGATCCGCTTCACCACGTACAATCCCGGCTCACAGGGCGCTAGAAACACCACGATATCACCGCGGTGCACCTCACGATAGGGAAGCAGCGGCCCCATCCACGAACTCTTCGGGGCGAACTGAATGCGGTTCACAAAGACGTGGTCGCCGATCAACAGCGTGTTTTCCATCGAACTGGAAGGGATCTCAAACGCTTGCACCACAAAAGTGATGATGAACAATCCCGTTACCAGCACCGCGGCCAGCGACGACAGAAACTCCACCGTAGTCTCGCGTGGTTTTTCTTCGACATCGTTCTTCTCTTTGGTCTCTTTTTTCGCCACTGTTGTCCATCCGTCCTTGTTTTTCAATTGCCGCGCCGGCAGTCTAGTTCTCCACCGCGGAAAGCTTAGTTCACCAGCCGCAGCGTGCGGTGCCAACGCGTGATCTGGAAGATATGGGTTACCGCGTATGCAAAGTGGTACAGCTTGCTACTCACCGAAGACGGTGCCGCTGCATCCCCTTCGCTATCCTGCACCGACCAGTAAATCAAGAGCGGCCGCCCGATGATGTTAACCTGAGGCACAAATCCCCAATACCTGCTGTCATAACTATCGTCGCGATTGTCCCCCATCACAAAGTAATGTCCCTCGGGAACAATGAGCTGTCCGTCCTCGACCAGTTTGCGCAGCTGTATCCACCACTCCGGAGTCTCTCCCGGCGCGACATCGAGCCGAGGAAAACTATCGCGGAACAAGTCGTTCGCCGGCCGGGTGAAGTGCGCGTAGGGTTCTTTCAACGGAGTTCCGTTTACAAATACCTGCTTGTTGACCAGCCGCACCCGGTCGCCGGGCACGCCAATCACGCGCTTCACAAAATGCTGCGCCGGGTTTACCGGATAATGAAACACCACGATGTCGCCGCGCTGCACCCGGCGGTAAGGCATGAAATAATCCCCAAAGCTGCCTCCTCCGTAACAAAGTTTGTTGACCAGCAGGTAGTCGCCCACCAGCAGCGTATTCTCCATGGATGGAGAAGGAATCTGAAACGCCTGCACCACGAACGTGATTACAAATACCGCGACCACCACCGTTCCCAGGAGCGACTGCAACGAGCCGGTTACTCCCGTGCCAACAGCCACGGCGGTTCTTCGATTGTCTGAAGAGCGATCGTCGGAGCGATGATCGTCGGGGAAATGATCGTCTGGGGAACTCATTCACTCACTTTGTCCAGCCACTTTACGGTCCGATCGCGATCCCCGCGTCAGCCTGGTTCCCGCCGACTGCGGTCGCGAAGCCAGATAAGCCAGCAATTGCCGCGCTGCATCCTGCTCTGCCGTCTTTTTGGTGGAACCTTGCGCGCGTCCCACGAATTCCGTCTGGCCTCCGCCGTTCTTTGTATTCAGACGAACTTCCACGGTAAATGTCTTGCTGTGTTCAGGACCCGCCTCCTGCACCATCACATAGGAAGGTTGCGGCATTCCCAATCCCTGCAAAGTTTCCTGCAGGGCTGACTTGAAGTCGGTCATCGGCAGGCTGCCGCCTTCGCGCTCCATCCGCTCCAGTTCCGGTGCCAGAATCTCCCGCACGATCAGTTCACGGGCCGGCTCCATTCCGCCATCCAGGTAGATTGCCGCCAGGATCGCTTCCAGAGCGTCTACCAGCATTGCCGTCTTACTCCGTCCACCGCTCTTCTCTTCGCCCCGTCCCAGTCGGAGATAGTGCCCCAGTTCCAGGCGTTGCGCCACCCGGATCAGGTGACGCTCGCTCACGACATGGGCGCGCAGTTTTGAGAGTTCGCCTTCGCGAAACTGCGGAAAGCGATGGAACAACTCCTCGCTAGTGACCAGTGCCAGAATCGCGTCGCCCAAAAACTCCAACTGCTCGTTGTCGTTGACCCTATACTTGTTTTCTCCCGCCTGCTGAGCTTCCTGTTCTCGCGCTTGCGAGCTATGAGTAAGCGCCTGCTCGATCACTCCCCGGCGGCGGAAGCAGTAGCCTAACGCCGTTTCCAGCGCGGTGATTTCGCGTTCTTTCATGATTGCACTGCCGCGCGTGCCCCGGCCGTAAGCGACGCGGCCCGGGTTCGGCCGCGAGAGAACGAAGGCCAACCCATCATTTCGCCGGCGCGTCGGGGATGCCGCCGATCAACTGGATCAGCCGGTCTTTCTCCTTGCGCGCCGCGTCTCCGGCATTGGTGCCCGCCTTCGTCAAGTCCACCGCTTGGTTGGCATACTTCAGTGCTTCAGGATATTTGCTCTGCATATCCAGGGCCACGGACAGCCGGAAAACCGCGATCGAATCCACCTCCTGCGGATAGGCTTCAATCGACTTCCTCAGATTTCCTTCCGCGTCCGCCCAAGCCTTGGCGTTGAAATCCAGTGTCCCTAGAATCGCGTAAGCCTCCGATCGCACGTATCCCTTATAAACGTCCTGTTTGTCCGGAGGAAGACCCGCGGGAAGGTCCGTATCCACGGTCACCAGCGCACGCTGCGCATCTTTTCTGGCTTCCGCTATGCGTTGATCCTTATCCAAGTCGGTGTCGCGTGTCCGCTCCGCGAGTACTTGGGCGACGCCTAAGAGCGCCTGCGGATCGTCCACATCGAAAGTCAAAATCTTCCGCGATATATCGAGCAACTTCTCCGCGTTATTGGATTGCTGGTACGAACCCATCACCGATTTGTAGAGCAGGGACCGTAACTCGCTGTCGGGAAACTTGGTTGCGAAGTCATCGGCCGCTTTCTCCTGTGCCGCCGGATCGGTCAACGCCGCCGCCGTCTTGTACGCCTCGAACTCGGGCTGCGTCTTCGCCTGCGGTGGACGCTTGCCCGCAGGTGCCGCTGTTTGTCCGGCCGGCGGAGTCTGCGCAGCAGGCTTGTTCTGACCAAAACCCCAAGCTGATATTCCCAACATTGCAATAATGATTGCTGTTCGTTTCATGGATTCTCCTTGAACTGCGATGCGCTCATTCCACTTCCACCACCGCCATCTCCCGTGCATTGTAAATGCACTTCACATTGTAACCGCGAGGGCTCTTGTTACTGCGGCTGCGGCTTGGCGGGAGGTTCGTATGCCTGCTGCAGCCCTCGTTCCGCCGCGGCCTTGATCTCCGGCAATCCTCCGCCCGCGGTCAATGCGGCCTTGTACTCCCGCACCGCCGCGTCGCGCTCTTCTTTCATATCCAGAATTCTGCCCAAGTACACGTGCGACCAGCCAATCACCTTGGGATCTTTCGACGACTCAATGGCCTTTTGAAAATTATCCTGTGCTCCATCCCGGTTCTTGTTGGCGACCGCCACTTCCGCCAGGATGAACAATGCCCGCCCCTGGTCGCCGATCTTCTTATCCAACGCCTGCTGCGCCAGTTCTTGCGCGCCTTTAGGATCGCCGGCCGCCAGCCGCTTCTCCGCCGTCACCAGCATTCGCCGCTCTTCCGGACGCGACAGCCGCAATAGCTCCGGCGCCGTCGAAGTCGCGAACTGAACCTCAGAGGCCGCTTTCTCTTCTTTCTTCAGGTCCACACCCTCAAGAAACTCGCTATACGCTCCGCGAATGCCGACTGGATCTTTTTCGAAGGCCACTACCTCGTCGTAAAAAGATCGCGTCAAGATATACCCCTGCTTCACCGCGTCATCCACTGCCTGCGCCCGCATGGCCTCCGCCGTCTGCTTGTCTCCGCTCAGGCGAATCTCCATCGCCCTTATCAGGCATTCGGTCACCAGCAGCGAGATGTCAGTCTTGAAACTCTCCTCCAACGGGGACCGTTTCACCGACTGCAACAGCGGTTCCAGCCGCATGATGGCTGTGGGGTGCTTGCTCGCCAAAGGATCCAACTCGTAGTGCAGAAACGTGTGGCGAATCTGGTCCATCTTCAGCGCCGACCGCGGCGCCGCGCCCGAATTGTCGTTCGGCGCGGGGAACACAATCACGAAATAATCCGCGCCATAGTTCCGCGCGTCGGTTTCATTCGTCGAACCCATGAAGTCCAGATAAATCGTGAACCTCCGCCCCAGGTACTGCGCCGAAGGCTGCTTCAAATAGATCTCGGTATCGAATACCATCTTGGCCAGCGGTTCGTGATAACGATTCATCAGCGCCGTGTAGTCTCGGCGATGCCGCTCCCAGATCGAGTGCAATCCTGCCTTTTCGTAGAAGTGCTCCAGCAGCGTTCCGAAATTCGCAATCGCACCCGCATCCGGGGGCAAGTCTTCTTCTTTCACTCGCGGCGCAAAATGCGGCGGACCGTCCATGAACAACGCCAGCGAAATGTAAGGAGACAGGCTCCGCGTTGTATTCCTCTCGACCGTGTGAGATTGATAGAACTCGCACACCGCGGTCCGCGCGGCCTCCGCTTCCTCCGACTCCGCCAACACCCTCTGCACTTCCGCCCGCACGTTGCTCCGGGTCGCGTCCGATATGGTCAAGTCCTGGTCATAGCCGCAGGTATTGAGCGCGGTCAGCACGGAAAAAAGCGTCTCGCTGCTGTCCAGCGCGATCGGAGACCGCTCCTGAGGAAACGGATTCTGCGGAAGCTTCGGTGGAGTCGGCTTTTGTGGCGGCAGGTTTGGCGCTGGCTGATCCGGCGACGGCTGGTCCTTGGAAGACGACTGGTTCGGCGAAGATTGGTNNAACAGAGCCGCCAACATCGAACCTCGCAATCGTAAACTCAGGAAACCCTCCACGGGATTGGTAATGCGCCAAGCGGAGAACACCCTCAAGTGTAAGGAATGCGGCCCAGAGGGTCAAACGATTGAAGGGGATCCCGCGCCCAGAGCGCTTTTCCCCTTGACACCCATGCGGTCAAGCGGCATTCTGGATGCCCGAGTTCCGCAGTCAGCCCCCGTTCGAAGCTCGAACCGCGATAAGAGGCGCCATGGCATCCAAACGTCGCATTCAACTCCTCCACCTCTGCACCCCTCTGATCCTGACCCTTCTCGCCGGCGGCGTAACCCGGGCGCAGAGCGTTGACCCGAGCACTTCCGGTGCGTGCGCAGGCACCAGCAACCCCTGCGTGTGGACCTACCACAACGACAACGCACGCGATGGCGT
>PMXH01000271.1 GCA_003165855.1 Acidobacteriaceae bacterium
ATGGACCTGAACCATGCGCGTCTGCCAATTCCGCCACGATGGCAATCTGGACTGCAATGCGGCGGCGGCCCTAAGGCCGCCGAGTCAGGAAGATCGTCACCCCTATTTTACAGGCATGCCGGAGCCTGTCAAACCGCCAACGCGGTTGCGGGACGCCGAAGCCCGAAGCCTGAAAGCCGCAGCCCAACCTACGCCAGTTTCGCGGTCATCGAAATCTTGGCGTTCAGCACCTTCGACACCGGACAGCCCTTCTCCGCCGCCTCCGCGTACTTCTGAAACGTCGCCGCGTCCGCGCCCGGAACCTTCCCCACTACATCGATGTGGCTCGATGTAATCGTCCACCCGGAATCCAGCTTCTCCATGGTAAGCGTCACGTTTGTGCTAATACTCTCCGGCGTCAGATTCGCTCCACCCAGTTGCGCCGACAGGGCCATCGAAAAGCACGCCGCATGCGCCGCCGCAATCAGCTCCTCCGGATTCGTCCCTGGTCCGTTCTCGAATCGCGAAACAAATGAATATTGCGTGTCTTTCAACACTCCCCCCGGCGCCGAAATCGTTCCCTTGCCGTCCTTCAGTCCACCCTTCCACACCGCGCTCGCCTTGCGTTCCATCGCTCTCTCCTCATCACAAATCGCAGAATAAAATCCTTTGTCATTGTAGACGGACACCACGGAACATGTCAGGAGGAAGATCGTTCTCGGCCGCACAAAAACAATCGCTCTGAATCCCCATCAGTAAAAGTCCGAGCAGCTTAAGTAAAACCCACACACCGGACAACTCAACTTGCATCGGTGCTCTTTCAATTCCGCCGAACAGTTCGGACAAAAACGCTCCGGATGCCCCGCATCTCGCCCCAGCTCTACTCGCGTCGCCTCTCCCCGATTTACCCCAGCCTGCTCTTGCCCGCTCGCACTCATCCGCGCAACATACCTCCATGCGCACCTGCGCACAAGTGGAAATGTGTCTTCCTCCTGCAGGCATACCATTCGGTTCATTCACTCCCCCCAAATTTTTTCTTCCCCTCTTCACAAATCTTCATCCTTCCACAGACCTTTTTGCGCTAGAATGCCCATGCACTGAAGGGCTTCGTCCATCTGGCCGTGGACCGGCTCTTGGCCTTCCCCCAGGAGGTAGTAGATGTATCGGCCCTATCCCAGTTCCCTGGCGGACGCTCGTCCGTTTCTGGACGTTCAGTCCTTGATCCGCAACCTTGCTCAAGATTTCGTCACCTCCTTTAACACCGGCAACTACGACCAGGTTGCCGCCCTCTTCACCCAGGACGGCGCATTCATGGCACCGCATCACGACCCAGCCTATGGTCCCAAGGCCGTCGAGCGGTTGCTCCGCCAGATCGGCGAAGCCGGATACGAAGACCTGCGCCTCGAAACCGTCCGCGTCGAATCTTCCGGGGACTTGGCCATGGAGATCGGGCGCTACACCGTCGCTATCCGCCAGCCTGACGGCACCATCCTCGCCGACCGCGGCAAGTATGTGAAAGCCTGGCGGCGCCTCGGCGTCTGGCTGATCGTCGCCGATTGCTGGAGCACCAACCTCCCCACGCTCCCCTAACCCGCCCGTTGGGTAGAAGCAGAAGCCGTCGAGAGACTGAACCAGGAAGCCCACGCTGTTCGCTTAGAAAGCTCTCACGTAACCCGAACTGGCTGGTCTTGCCCTGAAATTCTGCCGATGGCCACCTTGGACGCAAGCCTTTTCCGGCGCGGGATTAGCGATTCGTGCAGAGGGCGTAGTATTAGGGTTGTAGAGCAGTGTGGCGAAGATGATCAAGATATTGCTGGTGGAAGACAGCAAGTTCCTGAGGCTGGCGACAGAGCGGGCACTGGCGCGCGCCGGCTATGAAGTCAGCAGCACGGCTGATGGATCCGAAGTCTTGCGGGTGGCGCGGGAGAAATTGCCGAATCTCATTTTGCTCGACATGTTGCTGCCCAAGATGAGCGGGCCGGATGTGCTCAAAGCGCTGAAAAACGATCCGGTTACGAAGGCGATCCCGGTAGTCGTGATGACTGGCTTGTCTCAGAAAAATGCCGCCCGGCTGGCGGAGGACGGCGCGATTGGCTTCCTCGAAAAGGGCGATCTCGCCTTGGATAAGGGACCCGAAAAACTGCTGACTGCTTTGCAGGATATTCTCAAAAAGCTCCCGGGCGAACACGCACATGCGACGACAGCATAGACACGACCGGGCTCATGGCCGCATTCCTTGCAGTCTGGCGCGGCAATCGCACCGTTTCACATCTTGAATCACTATCGGGACCAGCATTAGTCACCAGTCCTGATTACCAATATCCACTTATTGCAAATAAATGACTTACAGGCGGGAACTCGTAATCCCCGACCGGAGTCTATGCTCATTAGAAGATTGGCCCGGGTCGCTTGGGCAGATTGGTAATTTTTCGGTTCGGAATTAGGTGGGGAATCCTATAATTAGCGGAGCGCCGAAAATGGCGGGAGCTACCACCTTGGGAGATTTGGCAAGCGCGATCGGAGCTCGGGCAGAAGAGGCGGCAATTGTGGCCGACCTCAAAGCCGGTTCGGAAACGGCCTACGCCTGGCTNNGCGGAATCGGAAGGCATCGCGGGTGGGGATGGCTTTACGCAGAGTGAAGCGATGCAAAACGCGCTGACCGACCGGCACGATTCGCCATTCGACAATGTGGCCCAGCGGGAAGTGCAGCAGCGGGTGGACGAGGAACTGCGTCAGGTGGCGGAACCGTATCGCACCACGCTGATTCTGCG
>PMXH01000286.1 GCA_003165855.1 Acidobacteriaceae bacterium
CTTTTCGTGCTGCATCCACTCGCGGATGAAATTCGGGCAGCAAACGATGCCGAAATGGCGGCCCTCCCCGCCGATGAGATACATCAGCGCAACCTGGTCCAACTCCTCTAAGCGAGCCAGGTCAAGCAAAGGCCATAAGACGCAGTCAATCGCTGAAAATACGAGTTGGTCAAGGTAGCCCAGATGACCCTCAGACAAGCGGCCGGAGACGCGAATGATGACGGTTGGCGAAACTGACTGTGACGGAAGATTGCGCATATTTTCTCCTCGACCCTTTCACCGTGTGGTTACTACATCTGACTACTGGTGACGGGTTCGCGATGGTTTTCTTGCGCAAAGACTTGTAAAGGATGTGTAAAGGTTGGTCCCGCAGGCGAGCTAAAATTAAGCCAGGCACCGGGGACCCACNNTTCCGGACCTGGCGGGGTTGGCGAGAGTACGTCGCGTGAGACCGATGCCTGACCTGAATCATTCTAGCAAACATGAGCACAGATTCCCGTGCCTGGAACCGCGTCGCCGTAGCGATGGGCAAAAGGCTGGTGACTTTTGGTGCAAGAAGTTCGTACTAAAGCCTTCCCTTAACGATGCGACTTGTCGAACAATAGGAATTGCACATAGGCACTGAACGGGGAACCGGCAAACGGCCGGTCCTCAGGACCGCCTAGGCTTTACCTTCGATGCCCGCTCAAAAACAACAACTCGACGTGATCCCGCTTCCGCAGGCAATCAACAAGTACTTCGAGCTTTCCATCTATCTGATGGTTGCAATGGGATTTGGGACATTGGCCAGTACGGGCGGACTTGACCTGACGACGATCCTGCTGGTGGGAGCGGCGCTGTTGGTTCGCGGCTATCTGTTCGCGAAGCGGCGGCGGGTCGTGATTTCGGAGCGCTGGACCACGCCTTTAACCATCGCGTATTTCGTTTTCTACGCGAGCGATTACTTCCTGCTCTCCCACAGCTTTCTGGCGGCAACCGTACACCTGGTGCTGTTTGCCGTGGTGGTACGAACGTTTTCGCTGCGTCGCGATCGCGACTACGTCATGCTGTCGATCCTGGCTTTTCTGATGGTGCTGGCATCGGCCGTGCTCACCGTGGACAGCGTTTTTCTTTTCTTCTTTGCGGGATTCGTGCTGATGGCGGTCGCCACATTCATCCTGATGGAGATGCGCCGCTCCGGCAAAGCCGCACGATTTCAAGCGCGACACTCCAGCGACGAGCAGGAGCACCGGCATCTGGCCTTCTCGTTGGCACGGATGACGCCGGCTTTAGTGCTGATGATTCTGGTTGGGGCCGGGGCGGTGTTCTTTCTTCTGCCTCGCATGTCGGTAGGCTATCTAGGGGGGTATTCGTTCGGCACGGATTTTTCCACCGGCTTCAGCGATCGGGTGCAACTGGGAGGTATCGGACGGATTCAGCAGTCGAATGCCGTGGTGATGCACATCCGGATTGACGGGGACGAGGGCGGGCAATACGCGCTGCACTGGCGTGGCGTGGCGCTGGCTAATTTCGACGGCAAGACCTGGTCGAACCCGCGGGAACAGTACGTGCTGGAGCGGGGAGCGGGTGGAAGCTTTGGGGTGCCGCTGTTCAGCCAGGGACTGGCTCAGGTCTATGGGGCGCGCAGTCAGGCCGCGCCGGGAGTTGCGGCTCATCTTATCCATTACCGAGTGCTGCTGGAGCCGATCGGTACTAACGTATTTTTTCTCGCTCCCTGGGGACGGCGGATCGTGGGACCGTACCGCACACTGTCGGTGGATGCGGGCGGGGCCGTCTACGATCTCGATATCGAGCGCACGGTCAACGTCTACGACGCCGACTCGGATATCGCCAGGCCGTCGCCCGTGCAACTTCGGGCGGCGGGGGATACTTTTCCGCAGCTGGTCTCAGCTTATTTGCAACTGCCGACGCTTGACCCGCGGATCATGCGGTTGGCGGCACAGATCGCGGGTTCCGCTTCCAACAGCTACGACAAGGCGACCGCGCTCGAAAGTTACCTCAAGACGCATTACGGATATACGCTGCAGCTGCCGTCTACCCCGGTCGCCGATCCCCTGGCAAACTTTCTCTTCGAGCGAAAGCAGGGACACTGCGAATACTTCGCCTCTTCGATGGCCGTGATGCTGCGGACGCTGCGCATTCCCGCGCGTGTGGTGAACGGCTTCCGCAGCAGTGAATTCAATGATGTCACCGGCAACTACGTGGTGCGGGCCAAGGATGCGCACTCGTGGGTGGAAGCTTATTTCCCCAGCTATGGCTGGGTCACGTTCGATCCCACGCCGGGCGGCGCAATCGGGACTCCGGAGGGCTGGGACCGGGCAATGCTCTACCTGGATGCGGCGCAATCGTTCTGGCGGGAGTGGGTGATTAGTTATGACTCCTCGCACCAGTATATTCTGGCGCACTCGGCGCTGAGCGGCACGCGCAATTCGTGGGAAAGGGCGCGCATGTGGGCGCAACTGCGCTATGCGCGACTGATGGGCTGGGCGCGGCGAAGCCAGAGGGGAGTGGAGCACTCGCCGGGAAGGTGGCTTGGAGGAGGCTTGGCGGTTCTGCTGCTCTGGCTGGTACTGGGTAACGCTGCGCGGATTGCCCGGATGATCCGGACCAGACGGCTGCAGGCACATCCGGAGCGCTCGCCGGATCAGGCGGCGGCGATGTGGTACGAACGCATGGCTCGGTATCTGGCACGGCGCGGAGTGCGGAAATCCACGACGCAGACGGCACAGGAATTTGTGCGCGTGATTGAAGATGATCGATTACGCGCACCGGTCGGGCGGTTCACAGACGCCTACGAATCAGCACGGTTCGGAAATTCTTCGGACGACGCGCTGCGCCTGCCGGAGTTGTATGAGGAAGTGGAGTTGGCGGCTAAGAAGTAGCTCGCTGCCCGGAAAGTTCCGCCCCTTCCATCAGTCGGGGAACAATTCCTCAAAATATGGTTCTGTATGAGCTAGAAATGCCAGATTAGGCCGCCGCCGACGAAATAGTTATGCTGCCGTGTCTTGCCGGTATCGGCCAAGGGAAGACTAGGAGTACCCGAAAAGAAATCGCGAACTTCGCCGCGAAAACTGAAGTGTCTGAAGCGTCTTTCAAACGGACTGACGTCCAATCCCAACCCGCCCTGGATTACACCGGAGGTCGAAGAGCCGCCGGGGTTGGTGCCATAGTAGAGGAGATTCTTATTCTCACTGAAGCGAGCGAAACCGCCGCCGAAGCTCACCCATGGTGAAACCTTGGTCGCAGGAAACAAATTCACGCGGACTGCGGGAGTGACGAATATCTGTTTGTAATCGACGGGAACCACAGGCCCGCCGGCGTTGAGATCCTCATCCAAATTGAAAACCGCAGGTACTTCCGCTGAGATGGAGTAGACCTCGGTGCCAAACAGGTGGCGCGCATAGTTGATTTCGAACGTGAACCCTTTGCCGGAGTGAATGACCGGGTTGACTGTAGGCGCATTGGGACCGGTAATACCCTGGTCGCTGATGAAGATGCGGCCAGCAGTGCCGGTCAGCTCATTCTTCTCGTCCTGGGCAGCTGCGGAGGCTCCCAGAATAGACATCCCCAATACCAGGACTGCGATTGCCTGTTTCCCAGACATTTCCCCTCCAGGATGCGGGATAGCTGCTCTCTTCGATAATGTCTAGCGTAGCATGAAGAGGTGGGGTTTTGATCCACAGTTTGCTGCCTTTCATGGTGCCTGTAGTCGTGCGTTAGGACAGATGCGTTGAGCCACACGGATGGTTTGCCGGAGAGGGTTCGCCGGAAGGCCCGCCGAAAAATGTTAAAATAGTCAGATTACATGCCCTCCAAGGACCTCACTATCTCCCGTTCCAGCGAAAAAACCACGGCTATCGCGTCGAAGGACCACGGACAGCATACGCGTCCCCAGAAAGTGGGCTTTGTCAGCCTGGGGTGCCCCAAGAACCTGGTCGACAGCGAGGTGATGATGGGGCTTCTGGCGCGGGCCGGGGCTGAATTCTCACCGCGGGCCGAGGATGCGGACGTGATCGTGGTCAATACCTGCTCGTTCATCGAGAGCGCACAGCAGGAGTCGGTGAACACGATTCTTGAGATGGCTGCGCACAAGACGTCGGGGCGAGCGAAAAAGCTGGTTGTCGCGGGCTGCCTTGTAGAGCGCTTTCGCGATGAGATTCGCAGGCGTATTCCGGAGGTGGACGCCGTGGTGGGGACCGGGGAGTTGCAGAACATCCTGGCAGCGACCGGCATTGCTCCCGCTCCAGCTTTGGGAAATAACGACTCCCCTTTTGTGGTTTTACCTTCACGGGCCGAAGGCGACGCACGGGCGGCGCAGGGGCGATTCTCTCGCGGGCAATGGGATGGCGCGATTGCGGATTTGCCTAACTACTTGTATGACGACGAGACCCCGCGCATCTTGGCGACGCCGAAATCCACCGCCTACATCAAGATCGCCGAGGGCTGCGACCATCCTTGCACGTTCTGCATCATTCCGCAGTTGCGGGGGCAGTTTCGCTCGCGGCGGTTCGAGTCGGTGATTGCCGAAGCCGAGCGGCTGGCACAAATTGGCGTGCGGGAGATCACTCTGATCGGGCAGGACACGACCTGTTACGGCGAAGATTTCGGATTGAAAGACGGACTGGCACTGCTGCTGGAGAAGCTGGCGAAGATTGAGGACTTGCGCTGGATTCGTTTCCTCTATGCCTATCCCAACAAGATCACGGGCAAACTTCTGGAGACGATTGGAACCCATGAAAAGATCTGCTCCTACGTGGACGTGCCGCTGCAACACGCATCGGCGCCGGTTCTCAAGCGCATGAAGCGCGGCGGCGGAGCGGAAGTATTTATGCGATCGATTGATAAGATGCGGCGCGCGATTCCCGGCCTGACCTTGCGTACGTCGTTTATTGTGGGCTTTCCGGGAGAAACCGAGAAGGAATTTGAAGAGTTGTGCGTATTCGTCCGCGAAGCCCAGTTTGATTGGATGGGAACTTTCTCCTACTCGGACCAGGAGGGAGCGGACGCATATGGATTGGACAAGAAGCTCTCTCTCCGTGAAATCGAGCGGCGGCGCAAACAGTTGATGGGAATCCAGCGGCAGATCAGCAAAAAGAAAAAGAAGGCTCTCGTGGGACAGGAGTTCGACCTATTGCTGGAAGGAACGTCGGAAGAGACCGACCTGCTCATGGAAGGCCGCACTGCGATGCACGCGCCCGAAATCGACGGCAAAGTCTTTGTGAATGACTTTCCGGAAGATATGGAGCCGCAGCCGGGCGAGTTTTATCGCTGCCAGATCATGGAAGCGCACGACTATGATCTGGTAGCGAGGATCGTGTAGCTGTCTGCTTTGAATTCTGTTTTCGAATCGGCAAGAACCCGGAACACTCCCTGGCCATGCCCCGCAAACGCACTCTGAAACTTCGTTGTCCGATCTGCAAGAAAGTCGTCAAGAGCGACGACGCCGAGTTTCCCTTCTGCAGCGACCGCTGCCGCACCATTGATCTGGGCAAGTGGGCGAGCGGGGCTTATGTGATTCCGTCGCCCGTGACGGACGCCGACGAGCAGATCCGAGAAAGCACTCCTGAAGATACGGACGAAGAGTCGTGAAAAATACCCCAGGACCCGACCTTAATCCGAAACCCGACCGTAGCGCCGGCGTCCCGCCGGCTGTCCCTTCGGTAAGCTCAGGGCAGGCTGCGGGGGCGACCCGCCCCCGCTTCGGGGAGGTTACCATCCGGAACCGCGGCCGGTTGCCCCACTGGGAAAAAGATGGCGCCACCTACTTCATCACATTCAGACTCGTAGACTCGCTGCCCAAATCGGTTCTGGATCGCATCGAATCCGAGCGGCGGGCCGTCGTGACAACCGCTAATCAGCTGCACCGCGCCCTGAGCGCCGACGAGAACAGGAAAATCCAGCGCCTCTCGACACCGGTTATCGAACAATTCCTAGACAACGGTGCAGGCGCCTGCCACTTGCGGAATCCCGCTATCGCGGAAGTTATGGCGAGCACCTTGTGTCACTTTGATCAGAGACGCTACCGGCTGTTCGCGTGGTGCATCATGCCAAATCATGTCCACGTTGTTGTGCGGTTGTTCCTTGGCGAGACTCTGGCGGCTGTGGTTCATTCCTGGAAGTCCTTCAGCGCGAAGCAGGCTAATCGGATTCTTGGCGCGCACGGAGCTTTCTGGCAACGGGAATACTTATGATCACTTGATTCGGAGCGAGCACGAGTTCGAACGGGCAGTTCGCTATGTCGCGGAGAATCCCGCCAAGGCGAACTTGCAACATTGGAAGTGGGTTTGGGTGCGCGGGCGGGACGCTCGCGCGACAGCCGCCGAGGACGGCGGCGCTACAAAAACCGCCTGACTATGGAATCTCCTACAGTCGAACCGACGCCGCTGTGGGCCTCGCTGGTGGCCACGTTTTTCGGTATCGGACGGCTGCGGCCCGGGCCGGGGACGTGGGGATCGGCAGCAACCGTGCTGTTGTGGGCGGTGCTGGCTCAAGCCCTCGCACCGTCGTTACGAACCCCGGCCGCGGTCGGGCTAAGCTTGCTGGTCACGCTGATCGGGATTCCGGCAGCCACGCAGGTCGCACGAGGCGCCGGGGTGAAAGATCCGCAGTTTGTGGTGATTGACGAGGTCGCGGGTCAATTGGTGGCATTGATTGCCGCGCCGCTCGCATGGAAGTCTTTTCTGGCCGCCTTTATACTTTTTCGTGCCTTCGATATCGTCAAGCCGCCGCCCGTGCGACAATTGGAGGCGATTCCGGAAGGGGCCGGGATCGTACTCGACGACGTTGCGGCCGGGCTATACGCGCTGGCGGCGGTGCATCTCTTGTTGCACTTTGGTCTTCTAAGATAGTGTCTTCTTTAGTAGTACGAGTGTTTCCTCATGGGATTCTCCGACCGCATTCTGGGTAAGAAAAACGTGAACGGCGGACCGCACATCGAGTCCGTATCGCCGGGGCTGGCGTTGGCGGGAGGCGAAGTCCGCATTGCAGGCTCGGGATTGCGGCCGCAGCAGTACCAGCGTCCGCGCGTCCAGTTTGGCGACGTAGAGGGCGGGCTCGTGGTCAGTGCGGATTCGTTTCTGGTCGCCCGCGTTCCCGAGGGCGCGACTTCGGGTACGGTGGTGGTTGCCACGGACGGACACGTCAGCAACGCTCATACCGTCAAAGTGGCCGTCCCCATCGCCGAGAGTCTGCATCCCGTAACCAATCCGGCGCTCGATGGTCAAGGCAACATCTACGCGACTTTCTCCGGTTCGCGCGGCCAAAAGGTCCCGGTCGCCGTTTTCAAGATTGATACCAACTATGCCGTGAGGCCCTTCGTCGCGGAGATGATGAATGCGACCGGCATCGCCTTCGACCGCCAGGGGCAAATGTACGTTTCTTCCCGCTTTGACGGGGCCGTTTATCGCGTAGCTCCTAACGGAACCATGACCACCTATGCCGAGGGCATGGGGGTGGCTACTGGAATTGCGTTTGATCGGAATCAGAATCTCTACGTGGGCGACCGCAGCGGCACCATCTTCAAGATTGGACTCGACCAGCAAGTATTCGTCTTCGCCACTCTGGAGCCGAGTGTTTCCGCGTATCACCTGGCCTTCGGTCCACAGGGGGATTTATTTGTCACCGGGCCTACCACGTCGAGCTTTGACTGCGTGCACAGAATCGATCCGCAGGGGACGGTACATACGTTCTTCCGCGGCCTGGGACGCCCGCAGGGCCTCGCTTTTGACTCGACGGGCAACCTGTATGTGGCGGCATCGCTCTCCGGCAGGCGCGGCATTGTAAAGATCACGCCTGAGGCCAACGCCAGCCTTGAAGTCGCGGGCCATGGACTAGTGGGATTGGCCTTCGCGCCCGGACGAAGCGTGGTTCTGGCAACCACGGACGCGATCCATCATCTTTCGTGGAACATTGCCGGTCTGCCTCTCCTACCGGAGTAGCGCACGCATCGATTGATCCCGACCTGCGGTTGATCTCCGTCCGCAATTGCCGCAGTTTTCATTTACACTTCTATCGTGAACGCCGAGATCATCGCGGTTGGCTCCGAGTTGCTCACGCCCTTCCGCACCGACACAAACTCTCTTTACCTCACCGAGCAGATCAATCAACTGGGCGTTGAGGTAATTTTCAAGAGCGTGGTCGGGGACGACTTCAAGCGCCTGGTTGCGGCTGCGCAACATGCGTTGTTCCGCTCGGAGATCGTACTTTTCAGCGGCGGTCTCGGCCCCACCGAAGATGACCTTACCCGCGAGGCAGTAGCCGAGGCGCTTGGCGTTCCGCTGCGGCGTGATGAAGAAATTCTCGCCGGGATCGAGCGGCGTTTCGCGACGCGTAGCTGGAAAATGTCGCCCAACAACGCCAAGCAGGCGGACGTGCTCGAGGGCGCGGTGGTGCTGCCTAACGCCAACGGGACCGCGCCCGGGCAGTGGTTGAGCGGCAAGTTCGACGGACGCGAACGCATTGTCATCCTGCTGCCCGGCCCTCCGCATGAGCTTAAAGCCTTGTTCGAGGTGGAGTGCCGTGAGCGGTTGCGCGCAAAACTTCCTGCGGCGTTCCTGGCAACCCGCGTGTTGAAGGTGGCGATGCTGGGGGAATCTCTTGTAGATGCGCGCGTGGCACCGATCTACAAACGATTCTCTGACGTGCAGACCACCATTTTGGCGGGAGCGGGAGAAATCCAGCTACATTTCAAGTCGCGCGCCGAGACCATGGACGCGGCGCAGGCGCGAGTGGATGAAGCGGCCGATGCGGTCGAGGAAGAACTCGATGATGCCGTGTTTTCGCGGGACGGCGAGTCGCTCGAACAAATCGTCGGCTACTGGCTGCAGATGCGGAATGCCACGTTGGCAGTGGCGGAATCTTGTACGGGTGGTCTGCTGGGCNNCGCATCACCTCGATCGGCGGCAGTTCGCGCTATTTTGCCGGCGGTGCGATCGTCTACTCCAACGCAGTGAAGACGGAACTAGCGGGAGTACCCGCCGACATGATCGAACGCCATGGAGCGGTGAGCCGCGAAGTGGCTGCGGCACTGGCCGAGGGCATCCGCTATCGTTGCGAGGCGACGCTCGGCATCGGCATCACCGGCGTCGCCGGACCCAGCGGGGGAACGCCAGAAAAGCCCGTGGGATTGGTGTTCCATGCCTTGGCTAGCGATAGCGGGACTGAAGTGATCGAGCGGAACTTCCCGGGAGATCGTAAACGCATTCGCTGGTTCGCGACGACCCTGGCGCTGGATATGGTGCGAAGGAAGTTGATGTAAAAAGCTGCTGCTAGCTGCTGGCCAACTGCAGAGCTAGAAGCTAGTAGCTAAACGCTGACTCTATGCGCCTTTTCGTTGCTCTCGACATCGATGAGGCTATTCGCGTCCGGATCGCACGCTTTCTCGATGGCGTGCGCGGATTTGCCCCCGAGGCTCGCTGGGTGCGGATCGAGTCCCTGCACGTCACGCTGAAGTTCATTGGCGAAAGACCGGAAGAAGAGGTTGAGAAAATCAAACAGGCGCTGGAAACGATTGAGGCTGGTGCCGTTGAACTGAAGTTTCGCGGCTACGGGTTCTTTCCGGGAGCGCGGACGGCGCGGGTGTTCTGGGTCGGAATTGAGGCGGGTGCGAAATTGACTCCTCTCGCGGCAACGGTGGACGAGAAACTGGTGGCGTTCGACATTCCGAAGGAGGAACATACCTTCAATGCACATCTGACGCTGGCGCGGGGCGGTGGCGGCTCAGGCTCGCCACGCAAGCAGAAGGGAGACGGTCCCAACCACAGCTTTCATCACTTGCAGGAAAAACTGGCGGCCCTCCCCGCGGCGGAGTTTGGCACGATGACGGCGCACGAGTTTTTTCTGTACCGGAGCCAGCTTTCGCCCGGCGGTTCAAAGTACACGAAGCTGGCGGGATTTGGTTTGCGGTAGCGCGTCGCGCAGGAACCTCACACACACTTGCCAACACTCCTCATCATCGCCGCACTGAGCTACCTGCTGGGATCCATTCCTTTCGGATACTTGCTGGTGCGCGTGTTCCGCGGGGAAGATGTGCGCCGAAGCGGCAGTGGAAACATCGGAGCGACGAATGTTTCCCGTAGATCGCCGGTGCTGGGAGCATTAACTCTGCTGCTGGATGCGCTGAAAGGAACGGGAGCTGTGGTGCTGGCATACTATCTCTCGGGCGGAATGACGGCAGGGGTTAAGCCCTATCAGACGATGGCAATGGCGGCGTTGTTAGCCGTTCTTGGCCACATGTTCCCGGTGTGGCTGAAGTTTCGCGGCGGTAAGGGAGTTGCCACGGGGTTGGGTTCGTTTATTGTGATCGCTCCGAAGGCGGTGCTGGTAGCGGCGTGCATCTTCATTGCGGTCGTCGTCATCTCTCGCTACGTTTCGTTCGGGTCAATCATGGCAGTCGTATCGTTTCCGCTGCTGGTTTACGGGATGCGTGCGTATGGCAACACACCGATTGCTCTGGCATTCATGGCAACCACTTCCCTGCTCATCATCGCTAAGCATCACGAAAACATCCGCCGCCTGCTCACCGGCACGGAAAGCCGCCTGGGAGCCAAGCACGCATGAGCGAGATCGCGATCATCGGTGCGGGAGCCTGGGGTACGGCGCTGTCGATTGTCCTGGGGCGCGAGGAGACTCACCGCGTGCGCCTGTGGGCGCATGAAAAGGAGATTTGCGAAACCATTGCAAAGCAACGCGTGAACGAGAAGTTTCTTCCCGGCCAGCTCATCCCGGCATGCGTGACCCCTTGCAATGACCTCGCGGAAGCGATTGAGGGCGCGGCCATCGTGGTGAGCGTGATGCCCTCGCAACATTGCCGCCACTTGTTTGAGCAGATGCGGCCGCACTTGCGCGCGGAAACCATGATCGTCAGCGCGACCAAAGGACTGGAGGAAAACTCCCTGTTTCGCATGACGGAGGTAATCACCCAGATCATCAAAGGCGACGACAGGCCCGCGCCACGAATCGGGGCGCTCAGCGGCCCGTCGTTCGCGCTGGAGGCGGCGCGGGGAGACCCAACTGCGATCACCATCGCATCCCAGGACGCAGAACTGGCACGCGCGGTCCAGCAGGAGTTCAGCCATGCCAGCTTTCGCGTTTACACCAATGAAGACCCGATTGGAGTGGAACTAGGAGGCGCGCTGAAGAATACCATCGCAATCGCCGCCGGCGTTTGCGCGGGCCTCGGCCTGGGACACAATTCCGCGGCGGCTCTCATCACGCGGGGTCTGGCGGAGATGACGCGGCTGGTGGTGGCCTGCGGAGGCAAAGCGGAAACCATGGCGGGCCTTGCCGGCCTCGGCGACCTGGTGCTGACTTGCACCGGCGGCCTTTCCCGTAATCGCGGGGTGGGCGTCGAGCTTGGGCGCGGGCGAAAGCTGCCCGAGATTCTGGCCGGCATGCATGGCATGGTTGCCGAGGGAATTTTCACCACAACCGCGGCTGTGGGACTGGCGCGTGCTCGCAGCGTCGAGATGCCCATCACCGAGCAGATGCACGCGATCTTGCACGAGGGCAAAGCTCCGCGCGCAGCAATTTATGAGCTGATGACTCGCAGCAGCAAAAGCGAAACGCTCAGGACCTAACCATCACCGGGTGTTCCACTTCCAGTAGCTTTTGTTGCCAAACCGGTGCCAATGGCCCATTCTGACTGGTACTTTGGTAACGACGAAGCCCATCGTTTTCGCCTCCGGGCGCTACTTCCCGATTAGACTTTATAGATAACCGTGAAATCCGATGCCACTTCGACCCACGACGCTCGCGACCTGAGTCAGGGGAGTAACTTGTCTTCCGCGGCGCACCATCTGGCGCGCATCCCGATTCTGTATGTGATCCTCAGCGTGCTTCTGGTGATCAGTATCGTCCCCATGTACTTCTACTCGGCGCAAGTGGAAGCTATTAATCGCGACCGCCTGAAGACCAACGAAATGCTGTTGCAGAATACCGTGACGCGATCGCTGGCCGACGATCTTTCGCAGCACGAGCACTCCCTGCGGATGATGCTGGCCAACCTTTCATCGGCGATTCAGGTGGCGAGCGGCGGCGACATCGGCAACAAGAACATCGAAGCCCCGGAATTGCGTGCTCTGCTGGAAAACTTTGTTTCCTCTGACTCCGACGAAATCGCTTACGCCACCTTGCTGAGCTCCGAGGGGAAAGGCATCTTTACCGGGCGCATCGCCCCGGACCCCTTCCTGCAACGCGAGTTGCAACATGCCTTTGACGCGGCTCGCGATGGCCGGGCTTACAATGGACAGGCACTCCGGGTGGGCGACGGCAACTCCGCGCGTACGGTTGTGTTGGTGAGCAGCCCCGTCAGCTACGGCGGGCGTTTTCTGGGCATGGTGGGCGCGGTTGTGGACCTGCAGTTCCTGATTCGCCGCCTACAGGAGGTCGGCGGCGGCGGTCTGATTCCCTATGTAGTGGACTCGCAGGGTCGGCTGGTGGCTGCGGGAACTCCGCAATATGTGACCGGCCAGGACATGAAGAGCCTGGAGATCGTCCGTAATTTTGTGGACGATGGCAACAAGCTGCAGGTGGTCCCCACCAAGGAATTCGTCGCCCACGAGGGCAAGAACAATGTTGAGATGCTTGGCACCTACAGCCCAGTCACCGCGCTCGATTGGGCGGTGGTTGTGCAAAAGCCGCAGCTTGAGGCTTACCGCGGAGTCTACGAGATGCAGCGCACCGCACGGCTGCTGGCAATCTTGGCGGTGCTCCTCAGCATTGGCGTAAGCATTTTCGCGGCGCGCAGAATTACCAATCCGCTGCAGACTCTCACTCAGTTCAGCCGTGCTCTGGCACGCGGAGACTTTTCGCAGCGTGTCCACCTTGCGAGCCGCACCGAAATCGGCGAATTGGCGGACACCTTTAACACCATGTCCCAGGAACTGGAACAGTTCGTCGAAGATCTGAAGCGGGCTGCGGAAGAAAACCGCGCGCTGTTTCTGGGCTCAATCCAGATGCTGGCGGGCGCGGTCGACGAGAAGGATCCCTACACTCGCGGCCACTCCGACCGCGTTACACGTTATTCGCTAATGATCGGCAAAGAAATGAACCTGCCTCCTGACTTTATGGAGACGCTGCAGATTTCCGCGCAGCTCCACGACGTGGGCAAGATCGGCATCGAAGACCACATCCTCAAAAAACCAGGCGCGCTTACCGCGGAAGAATTTGAGGTCATGAAGACCCACACGACGAAGGGCGCCAACATTTTGCGCCCGGTGACGCAGCTTGCAGAGATGCTCCCCGGCATCGAACTGCATCACGAAGCTCTCGACGGCCGCGGCTATCCTTACGGTCTTAAGGGAGATCAGATTCCGCAACTGGCGCGCGTTATCGCGGTGGCCGACACGTTTGATGCATTGACCACCAATCGTCCTTACCAGCACGCGCACACTCCGGAAGAGGCATTGAAAATCATTCAAAATCTTGCCGGCAAGCGGCTTGATCCCGACACGGTGGCCGCGTTGCTGTCGGTTTACGCTCGTGGTGATATTCGCATCCAGCGCCTCTCGATCAAGCGGCCCGTGCCCGCCGCCGACGTGGCCTCTAGTGCCCCACCGCCCATGCCCGCCCCGCCGCTGCCCGCTGCCGAAGCTACTAACCTCGAAGGAACCCGCGCCTAACCAGCGTCTTCGCCAATACTCTGCTCGCAAGCCGCAGCGGAACCGCGTCTGACCGCTATAATCGAGTTTCAGGATTCCTCATGATTCAAACTCTGTTCGGCAGTACGGAAGAAAAGAAGACTGGACTCTTCGAGCGCATGAAGCAGGCAGTCACGCGCACGCGTGAGAACCTCGCCGAGCGCATTGAAGAGGTCGTCTCCTTCGGCAAGGAAATTGACCGCAATACGCTCGACGATCTGGAGGCCACGCTGATCGGCGCCGATCTCGGCACCACGACTACGCAGGAAGTCCTGGGCAAGCTCCGCGACAAGGCCGACCGCAAACAGATTAAAGATGTGCAGGAACTCAAGCGACTGCTGAAAGAAGAGCTGCTGGCGATTCTGAATGCGGCGAATACCCGGCCTGTCCAAAGAGTCGACGGCGCGCCTGAGGTGATTCTAGTGGTCGGCGTAAACGGTACCGGCAAGACCACCACCATCGGCAAGTTGTCGCAGGTATTTCGGTCCCAAGGCAAGAACGTGCTGCTGTGCGCCGCAGATACCTTTCGCGCGGCCGCCATCGATCAACTGGAAATCTGGGGTCAGCGTACCGGCACGGAAGTGATCAAGACCAAGCCGGGCGGAGATCCTTCTGCAGTATTGTTCGACGCGCTGCAAGCCGCAACCGCGCGGAACGTAGACTACGTGATCGTCGACACCGCCGGCCGGCTGCATACCAAGACGAGCCTCATGTCAGAACTGGAGAAAATGCGGCGCACCGCGCAGCGCATCATTCCTGGGGCGCCGCATGAAACGCTGCTGGTGATGGACGCAACCACTGGCCAGAATGGCTTGCAGCAGGCGCGCCTGTTCACGGAGTCGGCGGGCGTTACCGGCATCGTACTTACCAAACTCGACGGCACCGCCAAGGGTGGTGTGGTGGTCGCGATCTCGCGCGAACTGGGGCTGCCCGTGCGATTCGTCGGCGTGGGCGAGAAGGTGGGCGATCTGTTACCCTTCGACCCGAAAGAGTTTGTGGATTCGCTGTTCGAATAACAGCCTTTCACCACGGAGGCACAGAGGCACGGAGAAGATAAACCGCTAAATGTCTTTCTCCGTGACTCCGTGGTGGACTTGCCTTGTCCGCACGGAGAAATGCCCGACCAGGCTACTGACGAGTTTCTGCGCCGCGCGCTTGACCTGGCGCGCGAAGGCATCGGTCTGGCCTCACCCAATCCTCACGTCGGTGCGGTCATCGCCGACACGCATGGCAACGTCGTGGGTACGGGGACTTACACCTACGATGGTGTGAAGCACGCCGAGGTTCTCGCTCTAGAGGAGGCGGGCGGCAAGGCCCGCGGCGGCACGCTCTACATCAATCTCGAACCACACTCGCACCAGGGACGCACACCTCCTTGCACGGACGCGCTGATCGCCGCCGGGATTCACCGCGTGGTTGCCTCCATGCCCGACCCCAATCCGAAGGTGAGTGGGCGAGGCTTTGAGAAGTTGCGAGCTGCGGGTGTCCACGTCGAAGTTGGGCGACTGGAAACGGAAGCGCGCCGTCTGAATGAAGCCTTCGCCCGCTATATCCGCCACTGCGTTCCCTTGGTCACCCTGAAGGCCGCGATGACGCTCGACGGTAAGATCGCTCCTGCACCAGCAGCCGGGTCGAACCGCACAGCAGGAATTCCGGCCGGTGGCTGGATCACCGGCGAAGCGGCACGCGCCCACGTGCAGCAACAGCGTCATCAAAGCGATGCCATCCTGGTGGGCGTNNCCGCTGTTGCGCGTGATTCTGGATTCACGCCTGCGTCTACCGCTGGAGTCCCGCCTGGTGCAGAGCGTCGCGCATAATGGGATCGACCAGAAAGATGTCCTCGTCTTCTGTTCGTCCGGCGAGGAAAAGAAGAAGGGTGAACTGGAGGCGCGCGGCATTCGGGTCGAGCACCTTCCGCCGGCTGCGTCAGAGAAACGGTCAGATATTCATGCGGTTCTGCGCCGCTTAGGACAACTCGAAATCACGAGTGTGATGATTGAAGGCGGAGCCGCAGTGAACGGGACGGTACTCGCTTCCGGGGTGGTCGACAAGGTCTTCTTCTACTATGCCCCGAAAATCCTGGGAGGTGCAGGATCGATTCCGTTCGCTGCGGGCGCGGGCTTCCGACACATGGATGAGGCCCCGCAGGTAAAACATCTTCACCTGCATCGCTTCGGAGAGGATTTCGCGGTGGAAGGCTACTTGCGGGATCCGTACGAGGAGTAACTGTTCACCACGGAGACACTGAGTCACGGAGAAAAACAGATACAAGAAAGATCTTTCTCTGTGCCTCCGTGCCTCCGTGGTGGATTTATGATTGTAATGTCATATCGTCGGAGGTCCTCATGTTCACCGGCATTGTCGAAGAAGTGGGACACGTCACTCGCATCGAACAGCGGGGCGAGAATCGCCGCATTACCATCACGGCCACGAATACGCCAAAAGAGCTGAAAACCGGCAACAGCATCGCCGTGAGCGGCGTTTGCCTCACCGCTCTCGACATCAAGCCAGGTTCGTTCTGCGCCGATCTAGCCCCTGAGACCTGGGGACTCACATCGTTCTCGCGCATAAACGAGGGCGCCCTGGTCAATCTGGAACTGCCCATGAAAGCCGATGGCCGCTTCGGCGGCCACATCTTGCAAGGCCACGTGGATGGCGTCGGCAAGGTCATCGCCCTGGAGCGCATCGCCGACTCCGAGAACTTCTGGCTGCGCATCGAACTGCCACGTGACGTCGAGAAGTACACGGTCTACAAAGGTTCCATCTGCATCGAGGGCATCAGCCTGACGGTGGCGAAGCTCGAGGGCAAGAGCTGTGCCATCGCGATCATTCCGCACACGGTGGAAATGACCAACCTCAACTCGCTCAAGCCCGGAGATCCCGTGAATCTCGAAGCCGATCTGATTGCAAAGTATGTGGAGAAGATGATGACCAGCGAACCGGCCGAGAGTTCGCTCACGGTGGAAGAGTTGGTGCGGCAAGGCTTTTAGAAGCAGTGGCCAGTGTTCAGTGGCTAGCGGTCAGTGATTCAACGGCGGATCGTCAGGAGCGAATTGGTAGCTATGCGAGACGGCAGAGCCCTACCCTCTTCCAAACCGACCTCTGCCAGTAATGCCGGCCTTTGCGCTGATTGCGCCCACGCCCGGCAAATCACATCCGACCGGGACTCGACATTTCTGCAGTGCCAGCTTTCGTTCACCGACCCGGGGTTTGCGAAATATCCGCGGCTGCCGGTTCTTACTTGCAGCGGCTACGCCCAGCAGGTACGCACGTAGCTACGGTGTTGCTCTTAGGGTGACTACTTCGGCCACTCCTAGAACGAGCGCGTACGTGGCAAAGAGAAATGCTCCGTATCTTCCTCCAGATGTGGCATGCAGCTTCGGCATGAACCTTGATAGATTGGAAAGCACTACAGATTCGCCGATCATTCCAGGAATAGCCAGCAGAAGCATGGCCGATGGCCAATACGCCGGAGCGANNCCGTAATTCGCGTAGTAGATCGTTCCAACGATCCAAATGATCAAACCGAGTACAAGCAAGAGTGCCGCGTCTTCTGTTTTCATTTTTTCTCCTCCTGGGCTATGATGTACCAAGCGGTACACTAACTATATGTACCATGTGGTACATCATCATGCAAGGAAGAAAAAAAGCTAGCCGGGAAGAAATCCTGGGGAGATGTCTGGCCACCTTTGTAAAGGCCGGAACGATTGATCTCAGCCTGGATCAACTGGCAGACAGTGTCGGAACCAGCAAGCGCATGCTGGTTCATTATTTCGGCAGCCGGGAAAACATCGAGGAAGGGGCCATGACAATTCTCGAGGGCAGACTGCGGGCACAGTTTGCACCCGAATCATTCCCGCCTCATATCTCTCCGGAAGCCGCCGTGGCCGCGCTCTGGGAACAAACAACCACTCCGAAAGCCAAGGGTGTCCTGCTACTCGTGATGGACCTTTCCCGGCGCGCGTGGAATGGCTCGGCAAGGGCGAAGGCCTTTTACGCAGAGCAACAGCGGCTGTGGGTGCAGTTGCTCATGAAATTCTTGCCTGACCAACCCAAGGTGGAAGAAGTGCTGCAACTCTTTCAGGGGGCTGTGCTGGCATATCTAATCACAGGCGATCCGGAGCCGGGCCGGCGATCTCTGGCTCGCATGTTCTCAAGCGGGCGCACGACGGATGGGTATCCGAACTCACGAGCTAACAGGCCTCGATCTTCAATTCGTCCAGTTCGAGGAACTCCCGCACGATAGGCTCGGTGGATTTTTCCATCTCCGCCGAAGTGCCGAAGAAAATCGCCTTGCCTTCGTACAGGAAGACGACCCGGTCGGCCAGCTTTTTCGCCAGGCGCATGTCGTGAGTGACGACGATGCTGGTCAGGTTCAGCTGCAGCTTCAGCCGTTTGATGAGATCGCCGAGCAATTGTGCCATCAGCGGATCGACCATGGT
>PMXH01000177.1 GCA_003165855.1 Acidobacteriaceae bacterium
CGACTTTGCGGCCGTGAACGTCGATGACCTGCTGATCGAGGAGGTCGCGTTCGAGGAGGAAGAGACCTTCCGAGCCGTTGGCGGCGGGCCAGTCGGCGGGATTGGTGGAAGCGTGAATATTGGCGTCGATGGTGGAGACGGAGGAGAAGGGAAGGACGCGGTTGCCGGATTTGGTTTTGACGATGAAGGAAGCGATGCGGTTGCGGTCTTCCTGAGGAGCGAGAGTGAGTTCGCGTACGCGTCCGGTAGCCGCGCCAGACGGGTCATATACGGTGCAGCCGAGAAGCTCGGAAAGAGGCANNTACGCGTTGGGCCGGTTAAGCGGGAGATCCCTTCGGCTTCGCTCAGGGCAGGCTCTTCGCTACGCCTGAAAAACGGCTCTGCTCAGGATGACAGTCGTCGGGTGGTAGCAAACTGCACCACTAGCGGCCGTCTGGCTCGGTTGGCATCCTGCTTCCCCTCTGCACACTGACAAGGCAGGGATGCTTCGACTGCGGTTGAGCTTCGCATTCGCGAAGCTCAATCCTCGCTCAGCATGACAGGATTACGGGATGCAGTTGAACGGGGCTTGAGTTGACGAGGTGGGTAGAATCAGTCTATGGCTAGTCCCTCGAACTCGCCGGACTCTGGAGGACGAAGGCCACCTTCGTTCGGAGTTCGAGAGTTTGTGTTTGCACTCTTGCTGGCGATCATCTTTTTTCTGCTTGGCCACAGCATGGTGCGTCACCGCTTCTTTGAAGGCGGGCGGTTTCACCGGAACGGTTCCGTCGGACAATAACCCTACACGGAAGTCGGGGGCGCGGGCGAGGCGGTGACCTGTGGTTACTTGTCAGGGGGCCGGTTTCGCGGTGCAATTGCCCTTGGGAGGGACACATGGGCCGTCTGTTTGGTTTTCTCAGCGTCGTTGTTGTACTGGCCGTGGGCATGTACATTTATTCCAAGCAGGCGCAGAGCTCTTCTGCTGCCGCGGGGGCGAACAATCCGAGGGCTGCCATCAACATCGCCGGGGTAAAGAGCGATCTGATCAGCATCGCCACCACCGAGCGCCGGTACTACGCCACCGAAGGGAAATACGCGTCGCTGGACGAATTGATCTCGACTAACTACATCACGATGGCCCGGCAGCGTCCGCCTTATAGCTACGAGATTCAGATCAGTTCCAGCGGGTTTCGTGTGGTCGCTACGCGTGCCGGTGACGATGGATCGGGAACGCCGGCGCAGCTTTCGGTCGATGAGAACATGGAGTTTCAGACGTCGGAATAGGGCGTTGCTTCGCCCAGAATCGGCGAGGCTCGGAGTAGGGAACTCGAGATGGCGAATCAGAAAGCAGGAGGATAGTGATGGCTTACACGCGGACGGCTGGGTCTGCGATTCTTCTTGCGGCCAGGTGCGTGGCGGCATCGTGCCTTGTAGTTTGTTGCTTCGCGTATGGACAGGTCGCGTATCCGGAAAAGGAGGTTCGCGTCCACGATCTGCCTTCTCTGACGGCGCGAACTCCGCACTCGGCGGATGTGCTGAAGGCGTCGCTGGAGATGGTTTTCAAGGACAAGGAAGTGTGTTGCGGGAAGGACTCCGCGCTGGAGGACAGCGTCGAGGGGGCGGATTCGAAGTCTTTGAAGGACATCGCCGGGAAACTGCAGGGAAGGCATCTGTTAAGCGATGGCCTCCCGATCATGGTCACGGTGGAATATCTGACGCCGGATCAGGTGAATGCCGGTCACCTGATTTATATGCTCACGGAGAATCGGGCGGCGTTGATGATGTGGAATTCACATTTATACGTCGTCGAGGGAGTGAGCTACGTGGAGAGCTTCGACAACTCCAGCGGCTCGACAGCAGACGCGGTCCACAAATTCCTGCTGCAGGATGCGCGCTATTCCGATGCGCGGCGGCAAGTCACCTACGATCGCTTGACCGAAGACGCGAGTAAGGTGCAAGGGTTGTTGTTTCTTCAGGCCGCGGCGCAATAGCGGATCGGAAGTATGCTCGTCTCTCAAAACTCAGTTCTCACGCAGCCTCTGAAGCCCTTATTGATGGGAGGTCTGCATGGCCGTTCGACTTCGCTCAGGTCAGGCCTCTGAAGCGCCGCTTCCCCATTACTGCACACCGTATAATCGTGAACAGTGCGACTTCTTTTCGACATATTTGGGCAGACGCTGCGGACGCTGTGGGGACACAAGCTGCGCTCGTTTCTAACCATGTTTGGGATTGCCTGGGGAGTGTTTTCGCTGCTGCTGCTGGTGGGGTTGGGGGAGGGATTCCGGTCGGGGAATAAGAAGCAGTTCGACACGCTGGGCGAGAACGTGATGTTCATCTGGTCGGGACGGGCTCCGATGATGGAGGGGAGTTTCACGGCCTTGCGGCAGTACTACCTGACCTACCGGGANNCAGGCCAGCGGGCAGATGATGGGAGTGCCGGCCATGTTCAACCAGATCCGCTACCTTCCGATTAAGGAAGGACGATGGCTGAACGAGATGGATGGAGCGCAGAAGCGGGCCGTCATTGTGCTGGGCGATGAGGCGCGGCGGACATTGTTTTCTGGGCGGCCGGCGGTGGGGAGCACGATTCTGTTGAATGGAGTGCAATTTGAGGTGATTGGAACGCTGCAGCGGATTGGGCACGGCGACAACAGTACGCAAAATCTGCAGTGCTATATGCCGTTCAGCACGATGCAGGAGCATTTTCGACTGACGAACGTGGGCGAAGCGCCGGATGTGATCAGCATTATCGAATACCAGCCGAAGACGCGGGCGCTGCACGAAGCGGCACAGAAGGAAGTGGAAAGAGTGATTGCGCGGAATCACGGGTTCGATGCGAATACTCCGGATTCGTTTGACGAGTGGGATACGGTGAATACGGTGGACCAGGTGGGGAAGATTTTCGACGCGATGAATGCGTTCCTGGGGAGCGTGGGGCTGGTGACGCTTGGGCTGGGAGCGATTGGGATCATCAACATAATGCTGGTGGCGGTGGCGGACCGTACGCAGGAAATTGGATTGCGGAAGGCTTTGGGGGCGACGAATGCGAGCATCATGTTTCAGTTTTTTGTGGAGGGAGCGTTCTTAACGCTGCTGAGCGGCGCGGTTGGGATTGGCGCGGCGGCGGGGCTGATGGCGGTGCTTTCGGGAGTATCGCTGGGGGAGGGATTCGATCCGCCGAAGCTGGTGGCGCGGACGGCGGCGCTGGCGGTGGTGGCGCTGGCGGTGGCGGGAGTGGCGGCGGGATTGTATCCGGCGCGGCGGGCGGCGATGCTGCAGCCGGTG
Organism: Acidobacteriaceae bacterium; assembly: GCA_003165855.1. Taxonomy (GTDB): domain Bacteria; phylum Acidobacteriota; class Terriglobia; order Terriglobales; family Acidobacteriaceae; genus Sulfotelmatobacter. Next base: position 3,265 of record PMXH01000177.1, read on the forward strand.
GAGGCGCTGCGGAAAGAGTAGGAGCTAGTACCTAGTACCTAGTACCGAGCTGAGTCCGCTTTGGTTAAGCGTTGGAATGAAGATCTTCAACACAGAGGACACAGGG
>PMXH01000427.1 GCA_003165855.1 Acidobacteriaceae bacterium
GCGGGATTTTCTTTTTGCATCTGCAGCGATTGCGACTACCGAGGCCGATGGCGTCCTGCTATTCTGAACCCATCTCGCCATGAAATCGCTTTATGAAGATCTTCCGCCGGTGGAAATTGCGGGACGGAAGTTCGTGGGCCGGGTGTTGTTTGGCCTGCTGGTGCTGATTTCCGCCCTGGTGGGAGCTACTGCCGGGTTACTGCTCGTCTACACCACGGATTTGCCGCAGGTCGAAGCACTGGAGGCGTACCGTCCGAGTTCGATCACAGAGTTGTATGACGACCACGGAAGGGTGATTGGGTCGTTTGCGCTGCAGCGAAGGGTGGTGGCGGGCTACGACGATTTTGCGCCGGTGCTGCGGGACGCATTGGTTTCGATCGAGGATAAAGATTTCTACCGGCATTCGGGCATCAATTTCTGGCGCATCGTGGGAGCGGCCTACCGCGACATTGAGTCGGGTGGAAAGGTGCAGGGTGCGTCGACGCTGACCATGCAGTTGGCGCGCAATCTGTTTCTTTCGCCGGACCGCTCGTTCCATCGCAAAGTACAGGAGGCGATGCTGGCGGTTCAGATCGAGCGGCGTTTCACCAAGCCACAAATCTTTACGCTCTACGCCAACCAGATTTTCCTGGGGCACGGAGTGTACGGGTTCGAGGCAGCGTCAGAATTCTACTTCGGCAAACCGGCTCGAAAGCTCACGCTGCCGGAAGCGGCACTGCTGGCGGGTTTGCCCAAGGGGCCGGGAATCTATTCGCCGATCAATCATGTGGATCGCGCATTAAAGCGCAGGAACCTGGTGATCAACGCCATGCTCGAAGACGGAAAGACTACAGCGGCACAGGCGGCAGATGCGCGGCTGGCGCCGGTGGTTTTGCATCTGCAGCACGATCCCAACTCGCTGGCGCCCTATTTTGTGGAAGAGATACGACGGTACCTGGAAAACAAGTACGGGGCCGACCAGGTACACGAGGGCGGGCTGAAGGTCTACACATCGATTGACGTCGATCTGCAGAAGGCCGCAAACCAGGCGGTGCTGGATGGCCTGGCGGCTTACGAACGGCGTCACGGATGGAAGGGAAATCTGGAGAACGTTGTGGCGGAAGGAAGCGCGATCGACAAGTACGAACATCCCGATTGGGAGGATGAGCCGGAAGCGAACGGATATGTCCATGCGTTGGTCACTTCCGCCGGGGTTGGGATTGCGACATTGAAGTTCGGGCGCTATACGGCAGCTCTGGGACAAGCGGACGTGGCCTGGACGCAAGGCAAGATCCAGAGTCTGCTGCAGGCGGGAGACATCTGTTACGTAAGAATACTGTCGTTGAGCGCTAACGGAGCGGCGCGGGTGAGCCTGGAACAGGATTCTGGAGCGCAAGGCGCGCTGATGGCGATTGACAACGCGACGGGCGGCATCAAAGCGATGGTGGGGGGACGGGATTTCAGCGAATCGAAATTCGATCGAGCGACCCAGGCGTTGCGGCAAGTCGGGTCGTCGTTCAAGCCTTATGTTTATACCGCGGTGATTGACCGGGGCGGAAGCCCAGACGACACGATTCTGGACGAGCCGGTCACTTTCGAGAGTGGCTCCGGGCCTTACTCGCCGCATAATTACGACGAGAAGTTTGAAGGAATCATCACGCTGCGGCGCGCGCTGGCACAGTCGCGAAACATTCCGGCGCTGAAGCTCGCCAGCAAGGTAGGTATCAAGACCGTAATTGAATACGCGGAACGCTTTGGAATTACGGCGAAGCTTCCGCCTTATTTGCCGGTGGCGCTGGGCTCGGCGGAAATCACGCNNCCGGCTGCGGGAAAGACGGGCACAACCAATGACTTCACGGACGCCTGGTTTGTGGGATTCTCGCCGACGATGACGTGCGGAGTGTGGATGGGATTCGACGAGAAGAGAACTCTGGGAGCCAAGGAAACGGGAGCGCATGCGGCGCTGCCAATCTGGATGAACTTCATGAATATCGCCATGGCGGGGAAAGATCCGGGGCAGTTTCAGACGACGGATGTGCCCGGGCCGGTGGTGCAGAAAGTGGATACTCCAGATACGTCGCCGGGTGCGGATGAGACGCATTGAGAGTCGGCGTGGGGATTAGACACTCGGCGCAGCGGCTTGCTCAAGACTCGTTGAACTTGTTCGTCGAACCGTGTTCGTTGAACCATGTTCGTTGAATCATNNGGGTTGCAGATCGAAGTGGAACGGCAATATTACAGCCCGCGCGTTCCGGAGGGGCGGATCATGACCCAGTTGCCGCTGCCGGGGACGAAGGTGCGGCGGGGTTGGCAGGTGCGGGTGGCGCAAAGTCTGGGGCCGCAGCGGGTGGCGATTCCGGATGTGACAAAACAAAGTGAGCGCGCAGCGGAGTGGAACATTCAGCGGCGCGGGGTGGAAGTGGCTTCGACGGCGGAGATACAATTGCCGGGAACGCCAGCCGATCAGGTGCTGGCGCAGAGTCCGCCGGCAAATGCGAGCCAGGTGGCAGCTCCAAAAATCAGCTTACTGGTAACCGTAGCGGCGGATCCGCTGTCCTATGTGATGCCGAGTTTTGTGGGGCAACCGCTGGGCACTGTGAGCCGCACGCTACAGGATGCGGGCTTCAAACTGGGAAACGTGAGCATGGCGCCGGTCGCCGCGGACGCGGCTCTGCCGACTGCTGGTCTATTAATGATTTCTGCACCACCGCAACCGTCTCCAGCGAGCATTATTGCCGTGCAGACGCCGCCGGCCGGGCAAAAAGTTTTCGCGGGCGCGGTAGTGAACTTTGAAGTGAAGTGACGGAGAGGTTGCGGACAGAGCTCTGCCGTCCGCGGTTAGATTCTTTCCAGGATCGCGGCGAAGAAGCCGTCGCACGGGTGCACGCCGGGCAGCGTGCGCAGGTAGGGGCCTCGAGTGAGTGAAGAAACTTCAGGCCAGATCAATTCGCCTTCCTGTTGAAGCCGATCAAGCTCGGCGTGGCAGTCGATCACGCGGAACGATGACTGTTCTGCTAGAACGCGCTCGATGACGTCTTCGTTTTCTTCTCTCTCCAAGGAGCAAGTCGAATAAATCACGCGGCCTCCGATAGCGACTTGAGCCATGGCTGAACGAAGGATCGCGAGTTGACGCGCCTGCAGGTCGGCTAGGTCTTCGGGCGTGAGCCTCCACTTGATTTCCGGATTGCGGGATAGAGTGCCGGTGCCGGAGCAGGGCACGTCGGCGAGAATGCGGTTGAATTTTCTGGCGAAGGGTAGTTTCCGCGCATCGGCGGCGATGACGCGGATATTGTCGTCTGCAGCACCGGCGGCCGGAGCATGCGCACGCAGTAGTTTTCGCAGCAGCCGCGCGCGGTGAGGATGAAGCTCCACGGCAACGATATTCGAGTTGGGATTGCGGTCGGCGATGGCCGCGGTCTTGCCTCCCGGAGCTGCGCAACAATCGAGAACGTGCTCGCCATGCCCGACCAATGCAGCGACCAGCTGCGAGGCTTCATCCTGAATAACGCAGAGGCCTGTTCGGAAAGCTGCCGTTCGGGCAACGTCTCCGCGCAGAACTCGCCGCGCGCTAGCGAGGAAAGCGCCGGGAGCCAGTTCGATTCCTTCGGCGCGGAGCTGGTCCTCTGCTTCTGGTCGACGAAGACGGATTGCGGTGACGGGAATCGATTGGTTATGCCGGCAGATCTCTAAAGCGGAGTCGAGGCCGTAGGCATGGATCCAGCGTTCAACGAGCCATAGCGGGTGAGCACTGCTTGCAGCGAGAGTCTCGGGTGAAACACCACTGACCGCGGGCGGAGAAACTTCGGAGCTGGGAGAGGTGCCGTTGGCGAGCTTGCGCAGCACGGCATTGACGAATGGAGCTGCGGAACGTTTGCGGGCGCGCTTGACGAGGTCAACGCTCTCATTGATGGCGGCGCGGGCGGGAATGCGGCTGAGCCAGCGGAGTTGGTAAACCGCAAGGCGAAGCGCGGTGAGGATCTCGAGATCGAGTTTGGAGATTGGCTGTGCAGAACTGGCGGCGATTTCGGAATCAAGCAGCGATCGCCAGCGCAGAACACCCATGACTAATTCCGTTGTCAGGGAGTGATCGAGACTGGTGAGCCGACCGTACGTCTGGGAATGCAGTAATTCGGAGGCGTAAGAAGATTCGCGCTCGACGCGGAGCAGGATGTCGAACGCCGCGGCGCGGGCTGGAGAAACGGCAGGGTGCGAATCTCGAGATTTTGGTTTCACTGTGGCTAGTATGAGGGAAAGCGGCCTGTCTGTGCGCGGAAGAACTTCTTGCTGGCTTATGCGCCTAGCTTCTCGCCGGGTTGAGGGCGATAGCCGCGAAGAAAGGCCGGGGAGGAGGTGCGCTTCTTGGCTTCCAGTTGGAGTTCGAGAATTTCGATTGCGCTGCCCTGGCCGCAGCCGACTAGAAGACGATCACTTTCTACTTTCAGTTCAGAGGAAGGCAGCGCGCGATCGTGCGCCCGAGCCTTCCATACTTGCAGATTCTTACCGCGAAACTTCGTATATGCTCCGGGCCATGGTTGAAAGCCGCGCAGGCGGTTCAGGATCTCGGTCGCCGAGCGGGAGAAATCGATGAGGCCGTCTTCTTTCTTGAGGATGGGCGCGAGCGTGGCCTGAGCGTGATCCTGTTGGCATGCATGAATCGTGCTCGACTGTAGACCGCGCAGGGTTGTGACGGTGAGATCGGCTCCCACAGTCGCCAACTTCGGAGCGAGCGTCTCTGCGGTGTCGTTCGGGGCAATGGGAACATCCTGCTGCAGAAGGATGTCACCGGTATCGAGACCGGCATCGATTTTCATCGTTGTCACTCCGGTGACGGTTTCGCCTTGGGCGATCGCCCACTGAATGGGCGCGGCGCCACGATATTTCGGCAAGAGCGAAGCGTGCAGGTTCAGGTTGCCGAGAGGAGGCAGATCAAGCATCCATTGCGGAATGATGCGGCCATAGCCGACGATGATAATGGCATCGGGCTTGAGAGCGGCGAGTCGGGCGCGGAAGTCTGCGTTGTTCTTGATGCTCTCGGGTTGGACGATCGGCAATCCTAACTGCAGAGCGCGTTCTTTGATTGGGGATGGGACGAGTTCGAGGCCGCGCCCTTTGGGGCGGTCCGGCTGCGTAACCACGAGCTGAATGCGAAATCCGGCATCGACCAGCCTGTCGAGCGTGGGCACGGCGAAGCGAGGTGTGCCGCAGAAAACGAGATTAAGGGATTGAATCATTGACACATTGAATCATCGATTCACTGACTCAATCTCTCAATGACTCAAATCTTATACCAGCTCCGTTCCCCACAGATCATGAAGATGCACAATCCCCTGCAGCGTTCCGTCGCCCTCAACCACCATCAGCGAAGTAATCTTCTTCTCCTCCAT
>PMXH01000605.1:0-7466 GCA_003165855.1 Acidobacteriaceae bacterium
CGATGGTCCAGAGCGTCCTCGTCGCGGCAGGGAACTTGCTGGCGAAAACACCGGCCTGAACAACCCGCGTGTGCGGCTCCCAGTCAGGACTGCGAAGGTTCTCCGCCATGGCTCGCTCGATGCGCGTGAATCGCAACACGGCCTCCGCATCGTTGGGATTCATTTCGTACCAGAAGCCCCAAAGATTTTCCAGGACGGCGTAGCCTTCGCCGTTAAAGAATGCGTGTTGCAGGCTGTCAGTTTTGTCTCGCGTAAACCGGTCCGTGACATTCACAGTGTGGCGCGTCTCCAGCCATTTTGTTTTGTCCACCATGGGGACGAAGGGATACTCCTTGCCTTCCCAAGTAACCCAGTCGTTCCAGCCAATGTTGGTCCAGGCGAGCGACTCATCGCGGGGTTCGAATTGCGGTTCGAGCGCGAGCGGGTGGCCGGTGGCGTCGGAGGCGAGCCGGAACGATAACGGTACGCTCTCGAGCGTGTCGAAGTTGATGCCGTCCGCTCCGATCTCCGCCAGCAGTTGCGAGATCGAAATCCAGGGGAAGGCGCCTTCATCGCGGGTGCCCGTATCCCACGCCAGGATGGGGAAGAAGACTTTCACACCGCGACTGTGGAATTGCTCAACCATCCGTCGGAGCCCCGGGATGCCGCCGGGCAGATCGCGCAGGAGATCGAATTGATTGCGATCGTCGACGCCGAGGTTGGGGTAGACATGCCAAATGAGGACGGCGTCGATAGGACCGATGCGGCTCTCGGTCTCATTCAGGAAACGATCTACGGTGTACTCGCCCTTCTCGGGATCGTAGAAACTGCGGTCCCAAATGAGCAGCTGCACCTGGGAAAAGACGTGCTGGGTCCACTCCAGTTCGGGGCGTTCGAATTGCGACCCGTCGTAGCGAAGACGAATGCGCCGATCGGTTCGCCACGCTCTGAGCTGATCGAGCCAGGCCGCGGTATTCGCCGGATCTTCCGGCCCGGAGAAGAAGATTTCGCTAGGCGGGGGCATGTCGGACAAATTCATAACACCGGTAGGAGAGACCAGGGGGTGACGCGCCTTCCACTCGTCAGGGAAAGCTACACAGTCAAAGAAGAAGATCAGGAGGCCAGCAAGCACGATGCAGCGCAAGACGAGAGCACGGTTCATGAGCGCGGTCATTGAGACGATTCGTAGATTGGCTTTTCGAGAGCGAACCGGGAAAGCCGTATCTAGTATAGCTTTCCCCAGTCCGCCTGAATTGACACCGCGTCTGACTGCTCTAGAAGTTCAGCCTTAGAGCAAATTGAATCACGCGGGGATTGTTTACCGTCTCGTTCACCAACCCGAAAGTGGAGCTCGAATCCACGTCCTGCATCCCGCTGCTGCCACCGCTCAAAAAGAACTGTGGGTGATTCAGGATATTGAAGAACTCAGCCCGGAATTCCACATAAGTTCCTTCGCGGAACGACAAGGGGAAGTTCTTCATGACTGAGAAATCCGTATTCACGAAGCGCGGTCCATAGAGCGGTGCGCGAGCGGAATTCCCCAGTTCTCCGGCTGGGGCGTCCATGAACGCGCAGGAATTGAACCAATGCAAGAGCGTATGTACTTGGGATGGAGCAGCGCAGGTCGGGTTGGCGGCAATTGGGCCGGCTTGGTTCGGGTCGCCTACCTCATCGGGGCGATTCAGGCTGTTGCCGTTCCACTGAAAATTCACACCGGAGCCGCTGAAATTGCCGTTGGCGCTGGCGACGGCGAACAGCGGGAATCCGGAAGTAGCTCTCTCTATCACGTTCAGTTTCCAGTTGCCCAGCACCGCGTTGACCGGGCTGCCCCAGGTGCTTCCGAACTTCTTGCCTTTGCCGAACGGTAGGTCGTAGAGGACGCTGGCAGTGAAGGAGTTATTGAGGTTGAGTTGAGACAACCCCCAATCGGCCTTCTGAGTTCCGGGCAAAGGCCAGAACGTTGCGCCAGGAGGCGTACCATCCCCGTCGGGAAAGCCGGAGTCGAACGTTCTCGACCATGTGTAGCCCACGAGGGCGTAGAGACCATGGCGGGCGCTCTTGGTTTCTGCCTTCACTTGCAGAGAATCGTAACGCGCTCTGCCTATATCGTTGACGTTAGAGACCGTCGTGAATTCGCCATAAGGAGCGGCGAACGCGGTTCCACCTGGACCGCAGCCGAGCGTATACCCAGGAACGACGCCGCATGCAGCTGGCGATCCCACGTTCTCGTTCAGGCCATCTACCAGGATGCGAGTGCTGCGCGAGCCCGCATATCCCACGGTCAGCACGACATTTTGCGGCAGTTGGCGCTCAATGTTGAGGTTGAACTGCTGCACCATGCCTTGTTTGAAATTGAGGTTTTGCGACAAAATCGTTCCGGTAAAATTGGCAGGATTCGGTTGTGCTTCATAGGGCGCGCAGGGACAATTTCCGGCACTATTCGAGCCCTGCAGGAAACCAAGTTGAAGGCCGCAGTTCAACGGCGTTGCTGAAGTAGCGTTGCCAAAGGGGCAAGGGTTGCCTACAGTCGCCGGGATAAATGGGGTGGTCGCGGTGGCTGGAATTGGCGGAGTGCCAGAGAAGTAATTGAACTGGTCGATTTCCGCGTAATACGGTGGGTTTTGCCAAAGTCCCTGGGCACCCTGACTCCATGCGGAATCGTGGTAGATAGCATAGCCGGCGCGAATTGCGGTGGTCTGGCTTCCCAGAGGCTTCCAGGCCAAGCCGATCCGTGGCTCAAGAGCGGTTTTGTCAAATTGAATGCCTACAGCCGGATCGCTAGGAACGCAGATGGCACAGTTTGCCTGAGGACTGCTTCCCGCGACCAGATACTTGCCGGTCTGGAAATCGAAGTTGGCCTGGCGATTTTCGTTTTCGGTCTCGGGCGTGACGAGTGCCCAACCCAGGCCGATGTTCACCGTAAGATTGTTGGACACGCGCCAATCGTCCTGCACAAACGGCCGGTACATCTTCCAACGGCGTCCAGTGGTTGATCCGTTGAACGTCTGATCGTGGATCGCACCGGTGACTTGGCCCAACAGCAGGTCCGCGGCGTCATCCCCGGTGAATGAACCGCTGCCACCATTCAGAATGAAGTAGCCGTCCTGGAAACCATTGGTTCGCACATTCATCTGGTTGACACGAATTCCAACGCCAAAGCGGACGTTGTGCTTGCCGCGAATCATGTCGAAGGTATCGGAAACGGAATAAACGTTGGTGCCTCCCTGAAAGGGAGCAAAGCCGCGATCGCCTAAAGACCAGTAATCGGTCATTTGGGTGGAACTCAAACCGCAACTCATGCAGTCCTGCGTCGACTGGTTCAGACTAGCTGGGTAGCCAGTGACGCTATCGCACTGACTTGACAGATCGGCGCCCTGAATTGCCAGTAGGGCAGCCGTGCACGTGCGGCCCCCGAAATCCCCCCAGCTATTAATGTGATTGAATATCCGGTTGAACCCGGCGCTGAACTGGTTGATAGTGCGATCGGAAAGGACGTGGGTTTCCGACACCGCCACATTACGACCGTGGTTGGTTATGTTCTGTGTGCTGGCAAAAGGACTCTGCTCGGCAAATCCCGGCGAGCCTCCCGGAACGAAGGATACGGCTTGATCGTAGCTGAAGCGGGCAAAGATCGAATCCTTGCTGGAGAAATTGTGATCCAGGCGGATGTCGAACTCGCCCTCGTTAAGCTTCCTGACGGGAACGTTGGCGTAGTTGTAGCCCACCTGCCCCGCGTCGCTGACGTTGTTCTGGGGATAAAGCAGAATCATCTGTTGGCCGGCCTGATCGAACATATTGGTCGGAATCTTGTTACAGGGCGCGCCGCCCGTTTGCACCCCACCGGGACCGGCCGGGATCGCATTATCTGAGACGTCGCACTGGAATGGCGTGGCTGTATACGGGTTGACGAGGTCGACGAAACCGTCGTGGTTGCTAGAGCCATCGAAAAGGCCAGGCCGGGCGAGTCCTAAAGGGTCCAGACTGAAATCGCCGCCCATCATCTTCTGCGTCGGAACTATCCCTACGAACGGGATTCCGTGCCGCTGCATCTTGGCTTGGTAATCAACGAAGAAGAACGTCTTATCCTTCTGGATTGGTCCGCCCAGGGATCCGCCGAATTGATTGAGATTGAACTGTTCCTTGGTGGCGGCGAAGTAGCTGCTGGCATCGAGGGCGGTGTTGCGGAAGTACTCGAAAAGTGATCCGTGGAACTGGTTCGATCCTGACTTCGTGGTGACGAGCACTGTTGGACCCGCCCTCGTACCGTATTCAGCCGAGTAGTTGTAGGTGAGAACCTTAAATTCCTGGATGTCATCGATGGAAGAGAAAATCGAGATACCGCCAGAGGTGAGTTCATTGTTGTCGTTGCCATCGAGCAACCAGTCGGTGCTCTGGGCACGCGATCCACCAACCGAAAGCGAGAACGTTCCGCGAGTGGAGACTTCGCTGCTGCCGCCGCCATTGAAGAAGCTCTGGGGGTTGGTCTCCTGAGTGGTGCCCGGGGTAAGTGTGGCCAACTGGACGAAATCGCGGCCGTTGAGGGGAAGGTCGGCCACCTGCTCGGAGGTAATGACCTGACCGAGAGTGGGATTAGCGGTCTCTACCGCGACTTCAGTGGCATTGACTTCAACGGTGGAGGAAACTGATGCGGGCACGAGGGCGAAATCCACTTCGCGCTGCTCATCGACCTGGAGGCGAATGTCCTTCTGTTCGGTGGTTTGAAACCCTTGCGACTCCACTCGAATCGTGTAGAACGACACGGGCAGCAGGGGAATCAGGTAGTGTCCTGAATCATCGGTCTTGGCTTCGCGGGCAAGACCCGTGTCCCGCGAAACGGCCTTTACGGTTGCGCCCGAGACTACGGCGCCAGCCTTGTCGGAAACGGTTCCAGAAAAACTACCAGTTGCCTGACCGTGCAGCATGGGACAGATGGCAAATACTAACGAACAGACAGCCGCTACAAGCAGCGCTCTCTTGTTAAGCATTAAAGCCCCTTTCGGCGGACCCGCGCCGAATGACGGAAAAGGTCTCCGTTCCGCAGGCAGTAAATTTGGAAGTCTCGGACCGTAGAAACGCCTTATAAATGGCAACTCATTACGAAGTCAAGACTTTTCGATAGTTCTAACGCACTAAGAGCCGTCAAATTTCCGAACCGGCACACAAGAAAATCCGCAGCAAGTTTCTCAATATCTCTGGTTTACCTAATTCTTGGAACAGGAAGTCCATTCCGCATCGAAGCGGGCGCGATCATAGAAGGATTTTTGCGTTCCGATGCCTGTCGTCGAAAGTCCAGCATACAGATTGGCGCGCCGCACTGCCTCTCGCTCCAGTACTCCTTCCGCCAGGAATACGGCGAAGCTCCCGATGAACGCGTCACCCGCGCCAGTGCTATCGATACTCTTCACGGCAAATGGTGGCACGTGCTCGCTTATCCCGGGACCGGCGAGCAGAGATCCGTTGGCTCCCAACGTAATGATGACGCGGCGAATGCCGCCGGCCAGCAACTTCTCCGCGCACTTCTTCGCGTCTTCGACATTCCGCACTGCGACCCCGGTAATGGTTTCGGCCTCGCTCTCGTTCGGAACGAAGTAATCGAGGTCAGTGAGCGCGCGCATCTCGACGGACTGCCCGGGTGCGGGGTTCAGGATGCAGCGAATGCCATGCTTTCGCGCGAAGGCTACCGTGTAGTAAACGGTTTCCAGCGGGATCTCAAACTGGAGGACGATACAGTCCGTGGTTTTCAACATCTCCGCGGCGGCATCAACGTCGGCCGGTCGCAACGCGTCGTTGGCCCCCTTCACCACCAAAATACGGTTTTGCCCGTTGGGCTCAACGAAGATCGGTGCAACCCCGCTCGATAATCCTTCGACCTGCTGAACGTGGGTTGTGTCGATACCCAGCGACTTGAAGTTTTCGATGGTCGCCGGACCGAACAGGTCGCTGCCAACACGAGCCACCATGAACACGTCCGCGCCACAAAGACGAGCTGCGGCCGCCTGATTCGCGCCTTTGCCCCCGAATCCGAGATTGAATGCCTGCCCGAATATTGTTTCCCCGGGTCTTGGGAACTGGTCCGTGAAGGTTGTCAGATCGATGTTGGCACTGCCGACTACTGCAATTCGAGGGCGCCTAGCCATAATTTATTCAGAAATCTCGCGACCGCCGAGTCTATTTGGCGCTCCTGATTGTGTCAATGGAGGTGCCCGGTACAATGCAGCAAGCTTTGCCCGCCATTACTCGCCGTAGGGAACCCAAATGTTCTTGACTTGCGTGGAGTGTCGCAAGAACCATCGGCCTTCGCCTTGGTTCGCGTCATACCAATCGATCGCGCGGCCTTCATTGGTGAATACTTGTTTGAGATTGCCAACGGAAAACGCTTTCGCCGCCGCCGCATTCGACTCGTCCGAGAAGCACCAGATCGCGTCCACATCGTCGTGCTCGGCGAGGGTCTTGAGTAGCTGAGACGCATATCCCGTGACCATATTGACCGCGCCACCCGGCAGATCACTCGTGTCGAACACCTGGTAGAGATCTCCGACGATGAGCGGGTAGGTCTCCGAGGGCACCACGACAGCCGTATTTCCGGCTGCCAGAACCGGCAAGACAAGAGAGAGCAGGCCGAGTAGCGGATGTTCGTTCGGACAAATGATCCCCACGGTTCCGATCGGTTCGTTCATCGCGATTGCGATCGTCCGCGATGGCGGGCTATGCACCGCCCCATCGAACTTGTCGGCCCACGCCGCGTAAGAGAATATCCGCTCGACGCTGGCAGCGACTTCCTTGTCGGCCTGCGATTCTCCAATGACCACCGCCAGCCGGCGGGCGATTTCTTCCCGGTGCAGCGCGAGATTCTCTGCCACGTAATAGAGAACCTGCGCTCGATTATGAGCCGTGGTCTTGGTCCAACTCACTGCCTTACGCGCGGCTTCAACAGCGTTGCGAATATCCTTTCGATTGCCGAGCGGCGCTTCACCGAGCAACTCGCCATGTAGGCCGCGTACTTCGAAGCTGTAGCCGGAATCCGGTCTTGCCTGCTTACCGCCAATGTAGAGCTTCACCGTTCGGTCGATTTCCGGAGTTGGCTGTTGCTCTCCGGTGGTTGACTCGGTAGGCGCGCGCTCCTCACGCGAAAGCGCAGGAGCATTTTTGAACCAGGACGGTTCTAGATATTCAAGCAGACCTTCGCGGCCGCCTTCGCGGCCGTAGCCGCTTTCGCGATAGCCGCCGAACCCGCACGCGGCGTCAAACAAATTCGTGCAATTAATCCAAACCACGCCAGCTTTGATCTGGGCTGCGACTTGCAGCGCCACGTTGACGCTCTCGCTCCACACGCAGGCTGCCAAGCCGTAAACCGTGTTGTTGGCGAGTTCGACGGCCTCGGCGGGCGTGCGGAATGTCATGGCCGCGAGTACAGGACCGAAAATCTCCTGCTGCGCGACCACCGAAGTCGGATGCACGTTGCTCAGCAGCGTTGGTGGGAAATAGAG
>PMXH01000605.1:7477-7614 GCA_003165855.1 Acidobacteriaceae bacterium
ATTCCATCCACCAAGCCTTCCACCGCGCTGTCAAGGTCGGCGTCCTCAAAAACGACGAAGGGAGACTTGCCGCCCAGTTCTAGGGAAAGCCGCTTGTGACTCTGGGCAGTTGCCCTGCGGATCGCGCGACCGACCTC
>PMXH01000533.1 GCA_003165855.1 Acidobacteriaceae bacterium
GCGTCGTTAGAGACGGAATGACATATCTTAATACAAGGTGGTTCCGCAGCGGGTGAAGCAGGGTTGATTTAATGGGCGCTTTACGGCACGAACTCGTGCCCTTCCCGGTCTTGCTCCTAGCGCGAGCAGTGAAGGTGGCTAATACATAGGTCCTTCGTCGGGAGTCGCTGGCTGCGCGGGCGGCTCCGCTTTTTCAGGATGACAAGGCAAACCTGCCTGGTCTTACGGTCACGCGGCATTACTGAGGCAGGCCGACCTTGCGCTGCAGTTCGGCAAAGCGGGGATCGGAACGCAGAGGGTCGAGCGCGAACTGGGTGTTCAAGGTAATTAGCGGCCAATCGTGTTCCTGGTAAGCGATGTCGAGCCAACGGAAGGCTTGCTCTTTGTCCCCCAGGTCGGCGTAGAAGGCGGCAATGTCGAACGCTGAGAAGTAGCCAGTTTTCCGTTGTGCCTGGCGGAATTCAATGGATTTGGTAAGAGCGCCTTTCCAGCCAGCGGAACGGAATCCTCGATCCGCGGCGGCGGCGAAGTCAGCATCGACCTGGTAGCCGGACAACCGGCCCATGGTCTTCCATTCTGCGATGACCTGCGGATACATACGTTTCCCCCAGTAAGCGCGCGCCAGGCAATCGTGGGCGATGGCGAATGTGGGATTCTCATTCGCCAGCTTTCCGCAAATCGCAATCTCTTGGTCGAACTGTCGCGCGGATCCGCGAACGCCTCCGAGCACACGAGTGATGACAGGAGACAACGGGTCCAGTTGGTGGGCGCGATCGATTTCCGCGAAGGCTTCCGGTTCCCGGCCCCCGATCTGGCCAATTTCATCGGCGTACCACTGGTGTGCCGTGGCATCGTTGGGGTCGAGTTCGAAAGACTTCTTGAACTCAGCTTCTCCCGCCGCAAAATCCCAGTCGTACTGCATCTCGTTGCTGCCCAGGACGGCATGAGGATGAGACAGGGCCGGGTCCAGCTCCAGCGCCTTGCGGGCAGCTGTGTTTGCCTTCGGGAAGTCTTCGTTTTGATTGCCGCCATAGTTCGGCAGTACGGTATAGGCGTCGGCCAGGCCCGAATAAGCCAGAGCGTAGGCTGGATCTTTCGCGATGGCTTGATTGAAATACGAGATGGACTTTTCCAGTTCGTTATACGTCCGGTTGTTCCAGGCGTAACGGCCCTTCAAATACAACGAGTAGGCCTCGACATCCTGCGTGCCCTGGTTGGTGACCTGCTGCCTGTCCGCGAAGCTGAGGGTGGAGCGCAACTTTCCCGCAATGTCGCCCGCCATTTGTTGCTGCAGCGAAATGAGGTCGGCTCTCTTGCCCGCGTAGCGATGCCCCCAGAGTTCGGTGTTGTTTCGAACGTCAGTAAGCTCTGCGCTGATTTCAATGGTGTCACGCTGCACCATCACACGCCCGCTCACCAGAACCGATACGTTGAGATTGCTGCCGGCCGTCTGTACGTCAATGTCTTTTCCCTTGTAGCGAAAAACCGAGTCGCGGGACCTTACCTTAAGCTGGGGCAGGTGGGCAAGGTTGCCGATCAAGGAATCGGTGATGCCGTCGCTGAGATAGTCGGTGTTGGCATCTCCCCGTACGTTGGTGAAGGGGAGCACGGCGACTGAATCGGGACCGAAGGCATCCTCAGGGCCGGCCGTCGTCGGTCGGAGATCTTCTGCGCGGGCCGGCGTGCGGAGGCGGGACGTGTTTGGGGCTGACGCGTAGGCGGCAAAGCGATAGTTCTTGCGATAGAGCCAGATTCCAACCGCGAGTGCGACGCAAACCGCCAGAGTTCCCAACCTCATTCCCGTCGCGCCAAAGTGCCAGAGCTTGCCCTCGTGCTGGACCGGGCTGATTTGGTCTTGGCTGATTTGCTCCGGGCTGATTTGGGGCGGGCTGATTTGCGGCTCCGACTCCAAAGTTGTGCTCTGCAGTGCCTGGGGAGTGCTGAGCCACAGAGCAAGCTCACTTTCAAAGGCGAAGACCCGTCCTTTGGCGCCCCTAGGAACTCGATGCACCGGCAGGGCGCTATCCTTCTCCCACCGCCGGACAGTCCTCTCGTCCCGTCCGAAGAAGGCGGCAATCTCCTTCCACGAATCCAGACGACGATCCGGAATATTGGTACCGCCTTGTGCCACTGAACGCCCCGCCGAACCCCAAATGAAGGACGGAAGCCCGATTATGCCCGGTTTTGTCCGGTTGTGTCCCTTGCCTTCGGGAAAAAGCCGGACAAGTATACCGTCTGTGCGACAACGTGCGAAATCACCAATTCGTGCCATTCGAAGTGGCACGGCGGCGCAGGTTCAGCAGAGGGCCCCCGATTGCCGGGGGATGGATAGGGCTCGATTTCGGGGCAGTCCGCTGGGACGGATACTGGTGGTGCTGGCTGCAACGATTCTGGTGCTGATTGTGAGCGCGATTGTGCTGCCGCCGAAGGGCAGCCAGGTTCGGCCAGCAGAGGGGGGACGAGAAGCGCCGGTTACCGCTCGGCACTGACAGAGGAGCAATTTTTCCAAAGGTGAAAGAAAGACCAGACTCTCAGGAGACGATCGATGAATTGCATTCGCCAACGAGTTAAGACGTTCTACATCGCAGCATTGCTTGCCCTTTTCATTCTCGCGACTGGGGCAGCGGTCCCTGCTCAGGCCCAAACCTACAGGGTGCTGTACACCTTCGGCAACGTCTCACTGGACCCGCTTCAACCGGGTGGGATCGCCGAGATCGCGCAGGGACGCGACGGAAATTTATACAGTACCAGCACCGCCGGTGGAGTCGGCAATGTGGGAACTCTGTTTAACATGAGTCCGTCGGGAGCGATGACGCTTGTTTTCTCCTTCAACTACAACCCTGGGAACGATCCTCTAAGCGGAGTGACGCTGGGCTCCGACGGCAACTATTATGGGACGACAAAGCTGAACGGCGAAGGCCCCGGGACCGCGTGGCAAGTGACGCCGACCGGAACAGGGAAAGCTCTGCACTACTTTGGAAACTCAGGGGACGGGGCATGCCCGTGGGCGGGGCAGGTCGAGGGGACGGACGGCAACTACTACGGCACCACATCCACGGTTTGCGGCTTCGGCAGTCTGAGCACGATTTACAAGCTGACCAGCAGCGGCGCACTGACCACGCTGTACACCTTCACCGATGGCAGCAACCTGACTGCTCCCCTGATTCAAGGCACCGACGGCAATTTCTACGGCGTGACCGAGAGCGGCGGCGCCAATGGGGACGGCGCGATCTTCAAGATGACGCCGTCTGGCACGGTGACCACCCTTCACAGTTTCGACGGCTCGGACGGAAACCAGGCGTATACGGCTCTGATCCAGGCTACCGACGGCAATCTCTATGGAGTCACCTACATGGGTGGAACGTCCAACCAAGGCGTGGTCTTCAAGAGCTCGACGACTGGCACCTACACTGTGCTCCATAACTTCACCGGAAGCAGCACCGACGGCGGCGAGCCCTGGGGCCTGACACAGGCGTCGAACGGAACTCTCTACGGCGCGGCGCAGATCGGTGGGGCGTCGAATGTAGGAACGCTTTACAGCATCTCAACGGGTGGGACGTTCAAGCTGCTGTTCAGTTTCGGCGGGGCGAACGGCGCCACTCCGAGTTCTCCGCTGAAGCAGAACACAAATGGAACTCTCTACGGCACCACTTACTCGCAAGGAAACACAAGTGTGTGCGGCGATGGCTGCGGAGTCTTCTACAGCCTGAATATCGGCGCCAAGCCGTTCATCACGCTGTCGAGCACGTCGGGCAAGGTGGGATCGAAGGTCGGCATCTTCGGCCAGGGATTCTCGCCTTCGTCAGTGGTGAAGTTCAACGGCGTGCAGGCAACGACGGTCACGTTGTCCGGTACAACCTATCTGACCGCGATCGTGCCGACAGGCGCGACCGACGGGAAAGTTACGGTGATTACCGGCTCAACCACGCTGACCAGCAC
>PMXH01000561.1:0-16661 GCA_003165855.1 Acidobacteriaceae bacterium
GTGTACAAGTACGGCGGCAGCGACTCCCGATTCAATAATCTGGGCAGCATGCACTTCCTGCTCTGGAGAGCGATCCAGGAGGCGAAGGCGTCGGGGCTGCACTTCTTCGACTTCGGGAGGACGGAAGCCGCTCAACATGGGCTCATCACTTTCAAGAAGCGATGGGGGACCACCGAGTCCAGCCTGATCTATTCGAGGTACGGCCTTTCAGACAAGGTCACCCACATGTTCGAGTCGTCTACCGCAAGCTGGAAATCAAAAGTGGCAAAGTACTTGCTCGCCCACATGCAACCTGGCGTCCTTTCGTTAGCCGGCCGGGCGCTCTACCGGCACGTTGGATAAGGAATCACTTAAAGTTTCGACGAATCGAGCTTCCGATGTTCAATCAGATGTCAAAAAAGACGAGAGCCGAATCTAACACGCTCCCGCGGTTGCGGCCCCAACCGCCGGCGGGTCCAGCGCGAGTCGCGGTGGTCATCGTGGTGTGGAATGCCAAACACTACGTGATGGAGTGTCTCGAATCGTTGCGCGCACATTGCGAGCAGGCGTGTTCCGAAGTGATCGTGGTCGACAACGCTTCCACCGACGGAACTCCGGAACTGGTGGCGGAAATGTTCCCGGAATTCAAGCTGATTCGCAACCCGGAAAACTTTGGCTTCGCCAAGGCCAACAACATTGGGATGGCGCAGAGTTCGGCGCAGTACATTTGCCTGGTGAACTCGGACGTAAAGTTTCTGGATGACAGCATTTCGCCCATGGTCCGCTACCTGGATGATCATTCCGGGGTGGGCATGCTGGGACCGAAGATGTTGGCGCCGACCGGAGAGGTAAGACGCTCCACCATGCGTTT
The DNA here is from genome assembly GCA_003165855.1 of Acidobacteriaceae bacterium. Taxonomy (GTDB): domain Bacteria; phylum Acidobacteriota; class Terriglobia; order Terriglobales; family Acidobacteriaceae; genus Sulfotelmatobacter. Next base: position 851 of record PMXH01000561.1, read on the forward strand.
CCCCACCGTCTGGAACAATTTTTGCCGAGCCTTTGGGCTCGATTCCCTGTTCAAGAGGTCGCGCTTGTTTGGCGGGATGTTGATGTCAGATTTCGATCATCAGACGACGGCGCCGGTGGAGGTGCTGAACGGCTGGTTTATCCTGGTCCGCCGCAGCGCGATCGAGCGAGTCGGTGGGCTCGATCCCCAGTTCTTCATGTACGGAGAAGATGTGGATTGGTCCTATCGCTTCTGGCAGGCGGGAGAGCAGGTTGTTTTCTTCGCGGAAGCTGGGGCGATTCACTATGGCGGAGCGAGCTCGGCCAACGCGCCGGTTCGCTTCTACCTGGAGATGTGCCGCGCCACCTGGCAGTATTGGCGAAAGCATCACGACGGCCTGGCCCAACTCGGCTTTCTGGTTGCGTTTGCCATCCATCATTCGGTCCGGCTGCTGAGTTCTGCGTTCCTCTATCTGTGTTCGCCCTCGCACCGGCCTGACACCGCCGCCCGGTTCAAGCGAAGTCTGGCCTGCCTGCAGTGGGTGGGGGCCGCGAAATTTAAGCAGTTTGAGACCAGCGGAAAAGTGGCCTGAGCCCATCGCTCGACGACCATTGCACCTGCTAGACACTTCCACAACCATGTACGAGACCGAAGCAAATTACGCGATTGAGAGTTCGGCCCAGGTTCCGGACGAAGCGATGCGTTCGTTCGCCCACCTCAGAGGACGAATCCACTCCCGAACCGTTCTGCCCTGGGGCGAGCACTGCACGGAGTGTGTGTGGCCGACCTGCTATACCACCTGCGATCTCTACAGTCCCCGGCAGGACGGAAGATGCCGCAGATTCGCCGACGGAATGGTGAGAATAGACTCCCGGTCCGCCGCGAACGATTACTTGTTGAAGATCCGCTTCAAGCGCTGGGGAAAACTGTGGACCCCCGGCAACTTCCGGCTGCATACGGCGGAGCAGGCGGAAAAGCTTGAGAAAAGGGACTACCGCATCGGGAGCGCGCTGCAGCGGCTCCCTTTGCCATCTCTGGTAAAGATCACGGCCACGACCAAGCGGTACGGCTTCAAGAAGAGAGTGGCAAACTCGCCGTCACACGGTCAAGAACTTCCGACCTGCTTCTTACTGGAGTGCTACAACCCCGAAGCACACAACGTTCAACTGTCGCTGACCATGCGCGCGAGCGATGAGCACGCCAAGATGCCGTTCCAGCAACTGATTCATCTGACTCCGGGATTTCACCGCATCCGGGTTCCGCTGGAAGACATTACCGCGTTGATCGATGTCCGGCAACCCTTTGGCATTGACCTTATCCCCAATGACGAGGCTGAGGAGACGACGCTGTACTTTGGCCTGATGGATTTTGTGACGGAGTTGCCGGAAAGCAAGAAGGCGGGGAACAAGCACCCGGAGAAGAAAATAAAGTGTGTGGTATGGGACCTCGACAATACTCTGTGGGACGGGGTATTGGTCGAGGATGGTCCGGAGCGGCTGCGCCTGAAGCCTGGCATCGCGGCTATTATTCAGGAACTGGATCGGCGCGGAATCCTGCACTCGATCGCCAGCAAGAACAATCCCGAAGATGCGCTGCAAGTGATCAAGAAGTTCGAGTTGGACCAGTATTTCCTGTGTCCGCAGATCTCCTGGAAACCAAAAAGCCAGGGAATCAAAGCGATTGCCCAACAGCTGAACATTGGCCTCGATAGCCTGCTGTTTGTCGATGATTCCAAATTTGAGCTGGAAGAAGTGAAGGCCGTTTGTGCTGAGGTGCACCTTCTGAATGCGGAGCAATACCTTACGCTGCCGGAAAGAGACGAATGTAAAGTTCCGGTCACGGCCGAAAGCCAGGAACGTCGCAAACTCTATCAAGTCGAGGCCAGCCGGCAGACGGTGGCGCAGAGTTTCAGCAACGACTACATGGCATTCCTCCGGCACTGCCAGATCCAATTGACGGTCCGTCCCATGACCGAAGAAAACCTGGAGCGGGTTCACGAACTGACCCAACGTACCAACCAGATGAACTTTTCCGGGAACCGCTATGACCGCGAAGTATTGAGAAAGCTGCTTTCGAACCCGAATCTGGATACATTTGTGCTGAGTTGCGAGGACCGGTTTGGCAGCTATGGCGTCATCGGCTTTTCCATCGTGGATCGCCGCGAACCCCGCATGACCGATCTGATGTTCAGTTGCCGGGTGCAATCGAAGCGCGTGGAACACGCGTTTCTGGCCAGTGTGATCCGCAGCTATATCGCCGAAAGCGGAAGAGATTTCTACGCCAATTACCGGAAAACTCCGCGTAACGCGCCGTCGGGACAGGTGTTTGCCGACCTTTCGATGGAAGAGACAGAAACCCGGGACGGAGTTCTATCCCTCAAGTTTCCGAAAGACCGAGAAGTGCCCGAGGATGGCGTGATTAATGTGGTTGTACAAGACGCAATGGTGGTGACGCCAGCGTGAGCCTCCGATCCAGGCTAGGCGCGGCCCGACGCCAGGTGCTGTGTTCGCTGTACCGGCGCACTGTGCCCATGGCGAACTGCGGCCCCATCGTATCGTTCAGTTTCGACGATTTTCCCCGCACGGCTTATTCCGCGGGCGGGGCTATTTTGGAAAAATTCGGAGTTCGAGGAACATATTACGCGGCGGCCGGGCTGATGAATACCTCGAACGAACTCGGGGAACAGTTCCGCCGCGAGGATATTGATGCGTTGCTCGAACAAGGCCACGAGTTGGCCAGCCACACCTTCAGCCATATTTCCTGCCGCTCGGTTTCGAGCGCAGCCTTCCGCGACGATGTGGAAAAAGGCAGAAAGGCAATTGAGGAAGTGACTGGCGTGGATTGCCCAAATTTCGCGTATCCGTTTGGCCACGTCACGCTCCAGGCCAAGCGAACCCTGGGCCTCGGCCGGAGCAGCGCGAGAAGCATCTTTTCCGGTTTCAACGGGGCCGAACTCGATCTGAACCTGCTGCGGGCGAACAGCTTGTACGGAGATCTCAACGGGTTGCCAAGCGTGGAAGAGTTGATCCGGGAAAACAAAGCACGGAACGGCTGGCTGATTTTCTATACGCATGACGTGCGTCAAAATCCGTCGGCCTTCGGTTGCACTCCGGCGCTGTTCGAAGCGGCGCTATCCTGCGCGGTGCGCAGCGGTTGCCGGATTCTGACCGTGCAGGAAGCGTTGACGGAAGTTGGAGTTCAAAACGGGAATCCAGAAGGTCAGGCCCGCTGGGGCGTTCCCGCGTGATTTCGGTCAATGCCCTTGTGTGTCCTAGGCCGGGTGTTTGATCCGGTATACGCTGATCTCAGGCTTGCAAACCGCAAGCGTGAGATTCCAGCAGAGGACCCCCAGTCATGAACCGTTTCTTTCGCCTCGCCCTCCTCATTTTGACAGTCGGCACGATGATGACCGGAATCGCCTCCGCGGCCAATTACTACGTTGCGGCCAATGGAAGCGACTCGAATAGTGGAACCTCGAACACCTCGCCCTGGTTGCATGCGCCCGGTATGCCGAACTGCACTGGAACCTGCGCCTCCACTACGATTCGTGCTGGAGATTCGGTCATCTTACGGGGCGGCGATACCTGGCATGTGGGAAATTCGTCTGCCAGTCCCTACACGGGAGGAACCTGGCATGTTTCGACATCGGGCAGTTCCGGAAACTTGATTTACATCGGGGTGGATAAAACCTGGTATACGGGATCTTCCTGGGCGCGGCCCATTGTCACCGGTGACAATCCGGTTTTCAACGGAACCAGCTATCCGGCATCCTGCACCTACGATTACGGCGCACCGTCGATCAAGTCCTTAGTCTCGATCAGTTCCTATAATCAGTTCGACAACATTGAAATCACGGGAGACTGCTGGAGCGGCAGCTTGGGCAGTGGAAATCCGGGCATGCTGAACGTGCCGGGGAACGATACTGTCACCAACATCTATTGCCACGGATACACGATGACCAGCACTTCGGTGGACACGATGGGGTGCCTCGCGTCATCGGGCCCGAACAATGTCATCGAGTACAACGTCTTCGACGGATCCGACGCTCCCCACTGGGCTTCGGGAAATCCCAACTGCACGCAAGTCAGTAATGCTCCATGCAGCACCGGAGTCGCAATCTATCTTGCGGGGCAGACGGTCGCGTTCAACGTATTCCACTATATCCGTGTGGGCGCAGTGCTCGTGGACAGCGAATACGTGCATGACAACACCTTCGAGTACATGGCAACTTCGCCCACCTCGACCATGCAAAACGCTCAACATGACGACGCGCTGATGTACTACCACGGCTCGACCTCGGCCAGCGGAGTAACCGAGTATCTTTACAACAACGTGGTGCGCCATAACTGGCTCAGCCAGCAGTTCTACCTTCCGGTGAGCGGCGGCAGCACAGCCTATATCTTCAACAACGTCTTCTACGACAACCACAACGGGACTCCGAGTAACTGCATTCAGCTCAACGCCCAGAGCAGCGGAACCCAAACGCTGATGATCTACAACAACACCTTCGACAACGATACCGATAGCTCGAGCGGGGACAGCAACGGCTGCCTGATCGGAATGTGGGGCGCAGAGGGGGGAAACGCCTTCGGGGTTCCATGGAACGGGCCGGTGTATGCCGCAAACAATCACCTCATTGGCTACTCCAACCTTTCGTCGCTGTTCGTCACTCGGACGGCCGGCGGCGCAGCCGCTACTTACACGGTTAACGACAATGGCGGCGAAGTAATTCAGGCGACAAGCACGGCTCGGTCGCAAGGTTATACCCAATCGGAAACCCCGGTAGGAGATAGTCCCATTTCGGGGTGTACTTCATCCACGTGCAGCACGGTGCAGGCCGGCCAGAGCGAAGCCTCGTCGTGCAGCACCTTTTCTTCCGATAATGATCTTTGCAGCAGCACTACGCGAGCCGCATCGGAGAGCACTCCAGGTGTCCTGACATTTCCAACCATGCCGGTAAACACCCGTCCCTCCAGCGCGTGGGATTCGGGAGCCTACCAGCTCAGCGGGGGGCAGGGCACACCCAATCCCCCGACAGGACTTCAGGCATCGGTTCAGTAGTTTCTTGGATGGGGTGAAAGCAACAACGAAGGCTACATCCTGAGTTGACGCGCGCAACGCGACGCCTGGTTCGTCCAAATCAGAAAAGCTTCCGACCTGCAGGTTGGTCGGCGATCTGCACTTTGCCCGAGGACGGGCCGGCCGACCGCGAAATCGATATCGAGGCCCCTCGGTTTTTCCAACCCTGCTCTTCTGCGTGCGATACCAGAGACGCCGGTACCACTTCATCAAAGGGCAATAGCTAAATAAGTCATGGGACGCGAGCACCTAAAATTCGGCGGTGGGGTGTCGGAGACGATTCTCAACCCATTCGTTCTGATCGTGGTTCTCATCGCTGGCGTCTTGATATACATGTGGCCGCGGGGCAAGGCAAGTATTCCATTTCTGGCGGTAGGGATTCTTATTCCCATGGATCAGATTTTGCTGATCGGGCCGGCTCACTTTCCGATGCTGCGGATTCTGGTCCTGTTCGGGATCATTCGAATGGTCAAAGAGAAGGTTTCTGCCAAAGTCCGCATGTTCTCGGGCGGGATGAACAAGATTGATATCGCGGTGATTTTGTTGACGATCTTCACCGCAGTGAATGGAATCCTTTTATTTCAGGAGTCAGGAGCGGCCATCAATGAACTGGGCGCCCTCTATACCGTTTTCGGCGTCTACTTCCTGTTGCGGTTCCTGATTCGAGACGACGCAGATGTGGTGCGCGCAATTCAAACCCTCGCATGGATTGCCGCCTTTATCGCCATAATTATGACGTACGAAGCTGCGACCGGGCACAATCCCTACGCGCTGCTGGGGGGAGCGGGAGCTAAATCTATCGAATCGCTCGCGGTACGCGACGGCAAAGTTCGTGCCCAGGGCCCATTTGCCCACTCCATTCTGGCCGGAACCTTCGGCGCGGTTCTGATGCCTCTTTTCGTGGGCTTATGGTGGAAGAGCAAGAAATATCGAACCATTGCAGTGGTCGGAATCCTATCCTCCACCGTGATCACGGTAGCTTGCAACTCCAGCACCCCGGTGCTGGCCTATGCAGGCGGTGTGGTGGCTCTCTGCCTGTGGCAGGCCCGCCGGCGGATGCGCGCCATACGCTGGGGATTGGTTTTCACTTTGATCGCTCTCCACCTGGTGATGAAAGGGCCGGTCTGGAGCCTGATCGAAAAAATCGATATCTCCGGCGGTTCCTCGTCCTGGCACCGCTATATGCTGATCGATCAATGTATCCGTCACTTTGGGGACTGGTGGCTATTCGGCGTAAAAGATACGAGTGTTTGGGGATGGGACATGTGGGACACCGCCAATCAGTACGTTAGCGTGTGCGAGAACTCGGGTCTTCTGCCGTTCCTGCTATTTTTGGCGATCCTGGTTTACGGCTTCAAGTATTTGGGGCGGGCGCGACGGGCTGCCGCAAGAGATAAGCAGACTGCGCTTTTTATTTGGGCCTTGGGTTCGGCGTTGTTTGCCAATGTGGTCGCGTTCTTGGGCATTTCGTTCTTCGACCAAACCATGGTGGGGTGGTACGCGCTGCTGGCGATGATCCCGGGGGCGATTGCGGTTCGGCCGAAGGAAGAGTTGACTGAGGCGCCGGTCGATGTTCCATCGCACGCGGCCGATCTGATCTCGCAATTTTCGGAAGAGCCGGCTGGCATGGGCTTAGAGCGGTACCGCACATAATGAAATCAACCTCTGCAACTTCGAATCCGGCGACGCTGGGGAACCTTGCCCATACCATCGGGCGGAATACCGTCTTTGGAGTGATCGCCAGATTTGCCCAGGTGTCGACGCGGCTGGTGACGATCCCGATTGTGATTGCCCATCTCGGTCTGGGCGGTTATGGAATCTGGTCGATCATCATGACCACCGCCGCCTACATGCGCTTTGGCAGCGTGGGCATCAAGTCGGCATTTCAGAAATACGTGGCGGAAGCGACGGGGAACGGCGACTACGAAGCCGCGAACAAGCTGCTCAGCACGGGTTGCGCCGCCATGCTGGTGCTTTCGGTGGCGGTGTTGATTCCGGTGGCATGGTTTTCGACCGCGCTGGCGCGGGCCGCCGGTGTGCCGCCGGAGTTTTTGCATTCCGCGGCCCAGTCGACTTCGGTACTCGCCCTGATCATGGTTCTGTCGAATGTGGGCGCGGTGTACGAGGCGATCGTGATGGGCGGCCACCGCATTGACCTGGCCCGGAACTACGCGACTTTCTTCACGGTGGCCGAAGCGGTGGCGATTGTCATTCTTCTGCATTTTGGCTACGGCTTGTTCGCCATGGCATCGGTGATGGCCGCTTCCGAAGTCGGATTCGTGCTGTGCTGCTATGTCAGCTCGAAGAAGATTGTGCCCCAGATACACGTGGCCCGAGCGTATATCACGAAGAAGGCCATCCCGGAGTTGGTTCGATTCGCGGGTAGCTATCAACTGGTGAATGTGCTCGAGGTGCTTTACGCTTCCATTCTTCCGGTGGCGATCCTGCGGGTATTTGGCGCGGATTCGGCGGGCATCTATGCCATTGCGATTCGTCTGGTGAGCTCGGCCGTGCTGCTGTCGGATTCCTTCCTGGTGCCCATCCTTTCCGGGGGAGCGATGGTGTATGCATCCGGCGCTCAGGACGAAATGCGCAAGCTCATTGGCAAGTCGTTCAAAATCACCTTGGGATTGTGCCTGTTCCCGCTGGGCTTCATCGCATTGTTTGGGCCCACCATGATCTTTGCCTGGACTGGACAGACCGCTTCGTCGCTGCGGGTTGCACTTTGGATGGTCTGCGCCGCGGGCTTTTTTCAGGCGTTTTCGGTGCTGGGGCTGGTGCTGTACCGAGTCTCGGGAAACGCGCTTCTGGACAATATTCGGCAGGCTTTGCGCATTGTATGTTTGCTCTCGATTGCCGGCTTTGCGCGACATTTGGGCTTTTACTGGGTGTTGGCCGGACTGGCGTTGACCGAATTCGCCGGAATGATGTTCATGCTGTACGCGATCACGAAAACCTTTCGCACATTTCATCCCAGGTCCCTGCTGCCCGATACCGTGAAATTGACGCTGGCATCGGCGGTTGTTCTGGTGGCCGGAGCGATTGCCACCCGGATACCGCTGCCCGCGATGGCGAATGTTCGCTGGATGGCAGTTCTGGATCTGGGAAAAGTGTTGCTGGCCTGTCTGGCGGCGACGTGGCCGGCGCTGGTGCTGACGAAATCCGTCACCGGGGCCGAGAGCAGAGCGCTTATCAGCATTGTTCGGCCGCGAAAGGTGCGCACCGAGCAGCCGTACGCGGAAAGCGTTACCTAGCCGACATGAGTGTAGACGAAGAGACTGGCTTGGCTGGCGGAGGAGCGTTCTCCAAGTTTCTGGGGATTCGAACCAAATTCCATGGCGTCTGGCTGCGGCATACGTATCCTTTTGCCGAATTCGGCGACGGCGTTTGCGTGCATCACTCGTGCGAGATCCGGCGCTCGGCGGCGCCGGAGATTCGATTGGGCAACAACGTCTATCTGGCTCCGGGCGTGTGGATCGACGTCGCCCCGGGTTCGCCAGATCCCGAGCCGAAGGTCATTCTGGGAAGCGGATGCGCGATCGGAAGGCGTTCCACCATCTCTGCCAGGAATCAAGTAATTCTCGAAGCCGACGTGCTGCTGGCGCCCTCGGTTCTGATCACGGACCATGAGTTCTCGAGGGTCGAAAAGAGCGGCGGACGGATTTTCATTGGCCGAAATTGCTGGCTTGGAATTGGCGCGGTGGTGGCATGCGGTTCCGGAGATTTGAACCTGGGACGAAACAGCGTGGTCGCCGCGAATGCAGTGGTGACCCAAAGCTTTCCCCCGTTTAGCGTGATTGCCGGTAACCCGGCAAAAGTCGTCAAGACCTACGACCAACAGAGTGGGAAATGGCTGAAACCGATGAGCGAAAGGGTGATGGAAACGGTGGGTAAAACAATGGGTAAAACAATATGAGCAGCACGCTTGAGATTATGAGCGAACTTCAACCGGCGAATAACGCAACCGCAAAGTCCGGCCAGCAATCGGGAACGTGCCTGATCTGCGGCAGTAATGAGCTGGGCGAGTTGCTGGTTGCGCCCGACCGGTTTCACTTGCGCAGGCAGATGTATCGTCTGGTTCGCTGTGAGAACTGCAGCGGGGTCTGGCTCGCAAGTCCTCCGCAGCCTGCCGAGATGGGGGATCACTATACCGCGGACTACCACAACGCCATCGTCACGGCGGGGGAGGGGTCGGCTGCCAGCCGGTGGAAAGACCAAGTGAAGCTGATTTCGCAGTACAAATCCGGAGGGGCGCTCCTGGACATCGGCTGCAGTTCCGGCGGCTTTCTCAGCACCGTGAAGGGATCCGTCTGGAAGCTGTACGGGATTGAGATGGAGGAATCGACTGCGCAGAGGGCGCGGGCGACCACCGGGGCGGAAGTCTTCGTGGGAGATGCGGTTGCGGCTCCGTTCTTGCCTGCGAGTTTCGACGTCATTACCTGCTTCGATGTTCTGGAGCACGTCTACTCTCCGCGCGAGTTCCTGACCAAGGTTCGGGAATGGCTGAAGCCCGGCGGCATCTACTACGCCATGATGCCCAACATCGATTCCTGGGAAGCCCGGCTCTTTGGGAGTCATTGGTTTGGCCTTGAGCTGCCGCGGCATCTGGGACATTTCTCACCGCGCTCGCTTCGCTACCTGATGAACGAGCTGGGGTTCGAGGAAGTATGCGTCAAGACGCCAGCAGTCTCTTATATCGAACGGAGCGCTGGATACGTTGGTTCCAGCCTGCTCGAGAAGCTGGGTTTTTCGCCGACGCCCCAGTCCAGACCAAAACCACGCGGCGTTCTGCAAAGGATCGTCCGCAAGGGGTTACGGATGACTGTAATCCAACCGATCGCGTATATCGCTTCCATTGCCGGCGCAGGGCCGTGCGTGGAAGTGGTCTTCCGCAAGCCGGAGAGTCGGTAAGATGGATCGCATTTGCGCAGCATCGCCAATACCTCACGATCAAACCGACGAAAATAAGAAATCAATGAACGAATCGACTCGCCAAACTCGTGAGGATCCACTGCGGTGGATCGACCGCATTGCCAACAAACTCCGCAGCCTGTGGGCGCGATGGACCTACCCTTTTGCTTCCCTGGGCAGCGACTTGCAGGTGCATTATTCGTGTGACCTGAAACGCTCGATTGCTCCCTACATCAAGATCGGCGATTCGGTTCTGCTGGACCGCGAGGTGTGGATTAATATTCCATTCGCGCCGGAGAGCGGAGAGCCGGCGATCGTGTTCGATGAGGGCTGCAGGGTGGGCAGGCGGTGCGTAATTTCGGCGATAAACCAGATTCACTTCGAGCGAAACGTTATTCTCGCCCCTTCGGTGCTGGTTATGGATCACAACCACGCCTTTGAAGACGTGAGAGTCCCGATCAAGGACCAGGGGGTTACCAAGGGCGGGATGATACGGATCGAAGAGGGCTGCTGGATCGGGTATGGAGCGGCCATCGTCTGCGGCAAGGGTGAACTGGTGATCGGAAGCAATTCCGTGATCGGCGCGAATGCCGTGGTGAGCCGCAGCATTCCTCCGAACTCGGTTGTGACCGGCAACCCGGCGCGTGTGGTCAAGCAATTCGATCCCGTCAAGGGAGAGTGGGTGCTGGGATCGAGTGCGTTCGCCAAAGCAACGGCGGTACGCGGATGACTATGATTTCCGTAATCATTCCCGCGCACAATGAAGGTTCGGTGATCGCCCGAACCTTGCAAGCGATGACCGAGGGGGCGGAGCCTGGCGAGTTGGACGTGATCGTCGTATGTAATGGATGCAGCGACAATACCGCGGCTGTAGCCCGCCGCTTCGGCGCGCCGGTGCGAGTCGTCGAGACCGACGTCGCCAGCAAGACGCATGCTCTTAACCTGGGTGACGAGACAGCCAACGGCTTTCCACGTATTTACGTGGATGCCGATGTAGTAATCTCCGTGGCGACAATTCGGACCTTGGCGCGCGGGCTGGAGACGGGAAATGTGCTGGCGGTAGCCCCGATTCCGAACTTTGATCTTGCGGAGTGTTCGTGGGCGGTGCGCGCCTGCTATGAGATCCGATCCCTGCTTCCGTCCGCACAGGAAGGCGTCGGAGGTTCTGGAGTATACGCCCTGTCCGAGGCTGGGCGGGAGCGCTTTCGGGACTTCCCGCCGGTTACGGCGGACGATGGTTATGTTCGCATCCAATTCCTGGAAAACGAGCGCGAAACGGTTCATTCCGCCTATTCGATCGTGTTTCCACCCCGCACTATCAAGAACCTGATTGCCACGAAAACCCGTGCGCATTACGGTTCATTCGAACTGGCGAATCTGTTTCCCAGACTCTGGAAAAACCGGGGCGAGAGCAACCACAAGTCGCTCCTTCGTTTGTTCAAGCGGCCGCAGCTGTGGGGCAAGCTGGCGGTCTACTGTCTGGTTACAACCATCGCGAAGTACCGAGCCCAAAAGCGGCTGCGTGATGGAACTGCGGTTTGGGAGCGGGATAAAACGTCGCGCGCCACCGCGTAGTTCTCTGAACGTATTGATGCTTCAAACCATATGCGGCAGACAAATGTGCGACAGGGCATGCTGCGCCAAACGATGTTGCGACACACCATGATGCGATACACCATGACTGCGGGCCTGGCAGCCACAATCGGAGTGGCGGGATCGGCGGCGTACTTCTCGCCCTGGTTCTGGCGGCGTTATCGCATGAACCGCATTCGAAGAGAAGTGGCCAAGAACCGCATCCTTGCCCTTACCTACGACGATGGTCCAAGCGATGGGCTCACACCGCAAATCCTCGATCTGCTTCAACAGCAGAACGCGCGCGGCACGTTTTTTATGCTGGGGCGCAGCGCCCAGCGGCATCCGCAGATCGCGGACCGCGTGGTTGAGGAAGGACACGACATCGGCTGTCATTCCGACCAGCACCTTAATGCATGGAAGGCATTGCCATGGGAGGCTGTGGCCGACATCGATGCCGGATATAAACGGCTCTCCCCCTGGATTCAACCGGACGCCATGTTTCGTCCGCCTTACGGAAAAATGACGCTTCCGACTTATTTGTCGATCCGCCGCCGGGGCGCTCCAGTGTGGTGGTGGACCATCGACTCGGGCGACACCCGAGATGTTCTGCCCAGCCCGAGCCAAGTGGCGGAGAGACTGCGAAAAGACGGAGGCGGGATCGTTTTGATGCACGACCTGGACCGCACGCAGCAACGAAATGATTTTGTTTTGGAATTGACCGCGGCGCTGCTTGACGTGGCGAAGCAGGAATCGTTCAAGGTGATGACGCTGAGAGGGATTTGCCAGTGAAGAAGGTTCAAAGTCACAGCAGAGGGCTGAAGGTATTGGCGGTTTCCTCCAGCGGCGGGCATTGGGTCCAATTGCGGCGCGTGATTCCGGCATTTGCCGGTTCCGAGGTCGTCTATGTCACGGTGCTCGAATCGTACCGCTCGCAGGTGCCGGAGAACAGGTTTTATTGCGTGAACGACGCCACCCGTTGGAACAAACTTTCAATGATTGCGCTGGCTCTCAGGCTGGCCTGGATCATGGCGAAGGAAAAGCCCGGCGTGGTTATATCGACGGGTGCCGCGCCCGGATACTTTGCATTGTTGCTGGGACGCTGGTTCGGAGCGAGAACGATTTGGATCGATAGCATGGCCAACATCGAACACCTCTCGATGTCGGGATCGCGGGTTGGCCGGTACGCGGACTTGTGGCTCACCCAGTGGCCGCACCTGGCCAGGAGTGAAGGTCCACATTATGCAGGCGGTGTATTGTGATATTCGCGACCGTCGGTTCCCAAGAGCCCTTCGATCGTTTGATTCGCGCCGTCGACGAATGGGCCGCTCTGCGCGGCCGAGCTGATGTTTTTGCTCAGATCGGCGGTTCCACGCTCCATCCCCGGCACATCGAATTCACCAAATTTCTTGAACCCGCCGAGTTCAACCGGGTGATTCGGGAAGCCAGCGTCATCGTGGCGCACGCGGGAATGGGCTCGATCATTTCGGCGCTCGAGCTGGGGAAGCCAATTGTGGTTATGCCCCGGCGAGGGGCTTTGCGCGAAACGCGCAATGACCATCAGGTCGCGACCGCAGAAAGCTTCGGCGCGCAGGGCAGAATCATCGTGGCAAACGGCGAGCAAGACCTGGCGGAAAAGCTTGACCATGCTCTCACTTTAGGCGGCACCGATCGAATTGACCCCGGCGCCTCGCCGCGGCTGGTTGCTACGATTCGCGCGTTCCTCGATGGCAATCTTTCCGAACTCGATCCGCCGATCTCAACCGGCAAGATCGAAGCACGGGCCAATGACACTGCTGCGCCATCGCTGGCTGCGTTTCGGGCTGGAAAAGCATAAGCATGTATTGCCGAATGGAAGACAGTGGGGACGGCGCTCCGAGCTAGGCTCGAAGGTTCAGCAGGAGATGTTGATCTCACGATACTTCCCCCTCGTACGTCTTTGTCCGATACTCAATTCGTTCCGTACTATAATCTCGATTCGTAAATACTAGTCACGAAAGGCGATCTAAACTTACACGATCTGACCATGCAAACTACTGACATCGAGCACGACATTCGCGGCTTTCTGGTAGACACTTTCCTCCTCGGACGCAACGACGAACTGGGCGACGATTCGCCGCTCATGGACCGGGTGATCGACTCGCACGGCGTCGTCGAGCTCGTCGTTTTCCTTCAGGAACGTTTCGGTATACGAGTTGAGGATGAAGAGGTGAACCGGGACAACCTGGACTCAGTAAAGAAGGTCGTTGCCTACGTCACCAAGAAACTCGGCAGCAAAGGTTGAGGCATCGCCCTGCGCTTGGCCGCAAGGTTCACTTGCGCAGGCCGGGGGTCGCACGTATTGTGCCTATCTAATTGATAATACAACGTTTGCGGTGATTAGCTTCCGCCGCCAAAGACGCTCAAATTTCGATGCGTCGAGCTACAGACCGTGATATTATCTGGCTAGATTTCTTCCCCTTCATAATCCCCCCCCCAAGGTTCGACTGGGCCGCTTTTGTCGGCTTCGGAACCGCACATTCAGACTGAGGTCTTCACAAAACTATGCTCGAAACTGCGATCATTGGCGCTGGTCCTTACGGACTCTCAATCGCTGCGCACTTCCGAAGTCGTGGCATTTCCTTTCGTATTTTCGGCCGCTTGATGGACAGCTGGCAGACGCACATGCCGAAGGGCATGTGTCTCAAGTCTGAAGACTTCGCTTCCAACATCTACGATCCCGACCGCGACTTTACTCTGAGCCATTTTTGTGCGGAGAAGGGCATCGAATATGCCGACGGCATCCCGGTGCGCCTCGACACCTTCAGCGCGTACGGTGCGGCCTTCAAGGAACGCAAGGTGCCAGAGTTGGAAGACAAGTTGGTCACCAGCCTGGATCGTGTGCCGGGAGGATTTCGCCTAGGGCTCGACAACGGCGAAACCGTGACTGCGCAGAAGGTTGTGCTCGCGGTTGGCATCACTCACTTCGAATACGTGCCCGCGAATTTGGCGAACCTGCCGCCCGAATTTCTTTCGCATAGCTTCCGCCATCACGACCTGGAACCGTTCCGGGGCCGCAACGTGGTTGTGGTCGGCGGCGGTTCTTCAGCAACGGACCTGGCTGGGTTGCTGCACGAAGTTGGCGCGGATGTTCAACTGGTTTCTCGTCGAACTGCATTGAAGTTCCACGGTGGGCCGACCGGCAAGAAGCCATCCTGGTGGCAGAAAATCAAACGTCCGAAGTCGGGGATCGGCCCCGGCTGGCGCTTGCGCTTCCTTGCGGATGCGCCCATGGCGTTCCATTACCTGCCGGAGAGCCTGCGCCTGGAAGCTGTCCGCAGAGTACTGGGCCCTTCGGGAGGATGGTTCGCCAAGGAGAAGGTTATCGGAAAGGTTCCACTGCTTTTGGGACAGACGCCGGAGCGTGCCGAGATCCTGGATGGGCGCGTAGTGCTCCATCTTCGCGCCGATGACGGCACCAAGCGCGAGGTTGTGACCGAGCACGTGATTGCCGCAACCGGCTACAAAGTAGATATGGATCGTCTGAAGTTCGTCAATCCGGAGATTCGCGAAAACCTCAAGGTTGTTGGAGGTTCACCTGTGCTGTCTTCCGGCTTCGAGTCATCCATCCCTGGCTTGTATTTTGCCGGACTCACTGCCGCTAACAGCTTTGGACCGGTGATGCGGTTCGCTTTCGGCGCTGGCTTCGCAGCCCGCACTCTGACTCGGTCGGNNTGAACTTCGCGAAGTGAAAATGCCTGAAACACGCGAGAAAGCCGGCGCTGCTTCGGGGTCCTAGGATCAAGTCTGTTCGCATAAAACTGTAAACACCATGAAGAGAGAGACCATCGCAATTCACGCCGGCTATGACGGCGATCCCACGACCAAGGCCGTGGCGGTGCCGATCTATCAGACGGTTGCCTTCGAGTTTGACAGNNGGAGTTGACGGGCTCAGCGTCAGCTCTGGAATGGCTGCGATCGAATATTCCCTCATCAACATTGCCGAGGCGGGAAATAACATCGTTTCCTTGCCGCAGTTGTATGGCGCCACATATACGCTTTTGGCGCACATCTTTCCGAAGCGGGGAATCGCTTCGCGTTTTGCGGCCAGCGATCGTCCCGAGGATGTGGAGAAATTAATCGACGAGAATACTCGCGCGGTTTACTGCGAGAGCGTCGGCAATCCGGCGGGAAACGTCGCCGATATCGAGGGGTTGGCGCGGGTGGCGCATAAGCACGGTGTGCCCCTGGTGGTGGATAACACCGTGGCCACGCCGATCCTGCTGCGGCC
>PMXH01000561.1:16682-39360 GCA_003165855.1 Acidobacteriaceae bacterium
TCTCCTTTCAACGGCTTTCTATTCTTGCAGGGGATTCAGACTCTCGCCCTCCGTGTGGAGCGTCATGTAGAGAACGCGCGCAAGGTGGCGGAGTTTTTGCGCGCTCATCCCATGGTCGAGTGGGTTAACTACGTTGGATTCCCGGACAATCCGCTTTATCCGATGGCGCATCGCTATTTGGGCTCGAACTTCTGTTCCCTGCTGACCTTCGGAGTAAAAGGCAGCTACGAGGGAGGCCGGAGATGTTTCAACGCTTTCCGCTTGTTCAAGCGGATGGTGAACATGGGCGACGCCAAATCGTTGTCGTGTCATCCGGCGTCGACCACACACCGGCAGCTGACCCCAGAGGAACAAGCAAAGGTGGGAGTCACGCCGGAAATGATTCGCCTCAGCGTGGGGATTGAGCACATCGACGATATTCTCGAAGATTTAGGCCAGGCACTGGAAAGTGCAAGAGATCAAAGACTGCCCGATCAGGCACGCGTGGCTCGGGGAGAGGTGTGACATGCCGCTGATGATTGAAGGCGGGCGAGTACCGCCGCGTTGGGCTCTTGAAGGGAGTTCCCGCCCGGCGGTTTCCGGCAACACTCTGCGCACCGGAAGCTTGAATATTGCGCTCATTAATAACATGCCGGACCCTGCGCTGGAAGACACCGAGTTGCAGTTCTTTGACCTGCTCGACGATGCATCGAGTGACATTCCCGTCTACCTGAAGCTTTACTCGCTGACCGGAGTGCCGCGAACCGATCGCGGCCAGCGTCATCTGAACAACTTTTACTACAGCCTCGACGAGCTCTGGCAGAACCAATTCGATGGCGTGATCATCACGGGCACGGAACCGCGCCAGCCCAACCTGAAGGACGAGCCCTACTGGAGAGTCTTGACTGATGTGTTCGATTGGGCGGAACGCAGCACGGCGTCGACTGTGCTCTCCTGCCTGGCTGCCCATGCCGGCGTTCTTCACAGCGACGGCATCGAACGCCACCGTTTGCCCGACAAGCAATTCGGCGTGCTGGAATCCCGAAGAGCATGCAATCACGCGTTGATGAATCGCATCCCCGAACGTGTCCGCTTCCCGCATTCGAGGTGGAATGAAGTGCGCGAAGATGAACTGACTTCCGCCGGTTACGTTGTCCTCGCCAAATCGGCGGATGCAGGTGTCGACACGTTTGTGAAGAAGAAGCGGGAAAGTCTATTTGTGCACTTCCAGGGGCATCCGGAATATGGGGTGCACACGCTGTTCAAAGAGTATCGGAGAGATATCAAGCGGTTCCTCAATCGCGAACGGGAAACTTATCCCACGATGCCCGTGGGATATTTTGATGAGTCCGCGGCTCGTCTGCTGCGCGAATTTCAAGAGAGCGCAATGGCCGACCGGCGTGAAGAAGTCATGGCATCTTTCCCCGAGCAGGCGATCGTCAGCGGCCTACGGAATGGATGGCACTCGACGGCCGCATGCGTGTATCGAAACTGGTTGCAGTACTTATTGGCCAGCCAGGCGAAGACCTCGGTGTTCACTATGACACCCGCCTACGGCAGTGCGCTGAAGCGAACTGCCGTCGGGTAAACCCCCGAACTTGTCTCCATTGATTACAAATTCAGAAGCATCCGTGAAAGACAAGGCAAGTAAAACTCGGTGAACGCTCCTGTGCGCATTTGCGACGTGATGGATCCGTGGGTGGAACGTTCGCCTGAGCACACCGCTCTAGTGGATGCGACCGGCAACTGGAGTTACGGGCAGTTGGCGCAAGCCGTCACGGAAACTCTGCTGTGGCTCCGCGGCGCCGGTGTGAGGCCGGGTGACCGGGTAATGATCATGGGTGAGAATTGCCGCGCGTTTGCGGCGGTTCTATTGGCAGTCGCCCGTCTGGATGCATGGTCCATACCGGTGAACCCACGCTTGTCCGCGCGAGAGATCGACTCGATCCGCAATCACTGCGACGCCCGCCGTGTGGTCTATCTCACCGCTGCGTCAACGCACGCGGCGGAGCACGCGAATCGGCATGCTGCATCAATCGAAGAAGTTGACGATGTTGGACCGATCGGAATCGGTCCTCTGAACGAAAACGCCGGGCCGGAACCAATCGATCCTGACATCGGGAACCGCGTCGCAACCTTGATTTATACGTCCGGTACGACTGGCCTTCCCAAAGGCGTCATGCTGACGCACAGGAATCTGTTGTTCTCAGCGGGAGGCTCGGCGAGAATCAGGTCCTTGACCCCGGAGGATCGCCTTTTTGGCGTTCTGCCCCTGTCTCACATTGTTGGCCTTTCGGTACTCCTGGGTACGTTGGTCAGCGGAGCGACGCTAGTTCTGGCGGCTCGCTTCGATCCTATGGCCGCCCGCCTGGCCTTGGAAAAAGATGGAATCACGATCATGCTGGGCGTGCCCTCCATGTTTTCCCAATTTCTGCAATATGCACAGATCAGAAAGCTGGAGACGCTGAAGTTTTCCGCGCTCCGAATCATTTCCTGCTCGGGCGCACCGCTTCCCCCGGCAACCAAGTTGGCGGTGGAGAATCTTTTTGGACTGCCGCTCCATCATGCGTACGGCATCACCGAATGCGCTCCAACCGTTGCACAAGTGAGACCCGAAGCGCCGAAGCGCGCGGACACTTCGGTAGGTCCGATTCTGCCGGGATTGGAAATCAAGCTGGTTGGGTCCAACAATCAGGTGGTGCCCGAGGGTGAAGTCGGTGAATTGTGGGTGCGCGGCCCCAGCGTGATGAAAGGCTACTATCGCGCACCTGATCAGACAGCGGCCGCGATCAACGCCGAAGGCTGGTTCAATACGCGCGACCTCGCTCGTGTGGAAGATGGCAATCTCTTTATCGTCGGACGCACGAAAGACCTAATCATTCGGTTGGGATTCAACGTCTATCCAGCTGAAGTCGAGGCTGTACTGAATGGCCATCCCGCGGTCGCCAAGTCCGCTGTGATCGGCAGAATGGTTGAGGGAGATGAAGAGATCATCGCTTTCGTGCAACCGTTGCCGGATAAATCGCTGACGACGCTTGAAATTGCGGAATATGCGGCGAAGCATCTTGCCGCCTACAAGCGGCCCTCCCACATCCTAATGCTCGCCGAAATGCCGGTGACGTCGCTGGGAAAGATCATGAAACCGGAGTTGGCAAGAATCGCCGCGGACCTTCCGCGGCGCAGCCAAACCAGCGGCGCTCGTGTACGAAGCGCTTAGAAACGGGACGCATCGTTGCTTTTTGCTCCCGAACCTGCCGTGTTCCAAAGAACCAAACTCCCCTTAACAATAGATGGAAAGAGATCGTGAGCTGAGTTCTCGGTGAGGCAGAATGCAATCTTTGTTATCCAGGCCGGAGGAAGTGATGAAACCTGAGATTTCTGAAAGCCAAGAGAAGGCCATCCTGCCTCTTGGAGAAGATCAAAGGTACAAATTAACGAGGCTCATCTGCAGGAGTGTGTGTATTGCATTTGCGTTGCTCGAGACTTGGTCGGGGCGGCAATTCCTCAACCAGGATGGCATCTCCTACCTCGACATGAGCGATGCCTTCCTGCGACACAATTGGCACCTGCTCGTTAACCCACTTTGGAGCCCGCTTTACCCGTTCTTGATGGGCCTGGCGACCTGGCTGACCCACCCATCGGCGCAATGGGAAGTCCCCATCGTACACCTGTTGAACTTCATCATTTTTCTGGGGGCATTGGCATCTTTCGAGTTCCTCCTCCGCCAGGTGATCTGCGTTCTCGGACGAGAAGAGGGGCGGCAACATGCAGATGCAGAGATTCCCCCTTCGGCCTGGAGATGGCAACTGCTTGGTTATAGCCTTTTTGCCTGGAGCACCTTCGGAGTGATGCTGGCGCCTCGCATGATCACTCCCGATCTATGCGTCGCAATGTTCGTCTACCTAGACTGTGGACTTCTTCTCCGTCTCCGCGACAGCACCAAAACCTCACGCACCTGTCTGCTACTTGGACTCACATTGGGGCTGGGCTATCTAGCGAAGGCGATCCTGTTCCCCATGGCTTTCTTGTTTATGGTGGCGGCGTTCTTCGTAATTGGCGAATGGAGGAAGGCGGTATTGCCTCTCGCGGTGACGTTCCTTCTGTTTTGCGCGGTATCCGCACCGTTGCTTATCTCGATCTCCAGGACGGTAGGCCGGCCCAGCTATAGCGAGGCCGGAAGCCTGAATTACGCATGGCATGTTAATGGAGAAGTGTGGCCTTTCTTCTCGTCCGCTTCCGGTCCGCCTCCTTACTTGAGGCATCCGATAGTTCTTCTTCACAAAGACCCCGATGTCTTTGGTTTCAGAGATCCAAAAGGTTCGACATTCCCGCCACGGCAGAATCCCCAACCCTGGTGCGCCGGCGGCATCGCACCATTCAATGCGCGAAACGAGCTTCGCGCGATTAAGCGGAACCTGATTGCCGCTATTTCAAACACCCACACCATACCAATGTGGGGGTTGATTGGGGGTGCCCTCATCCTTTTGCTCATGGGCCCAGATGTTTCAGGTCGACTTAGGAAGGTCCGAAGAAGTTGGCCTTTGCTCATCCCTGGGATTGTTGCTCCATTGTTGTATTTTTCTGTGTGGGTTGAACCGCGCTATCTGGCGCCTTTTCTCGTATTGGTGTTACTCGGGTTGTTCCCGGGAATACTTGTGGATAAGCCAAAAGATGCTGCTGATCGAACTGCCATGGGGACAGTCGTTGTTGCCGCCTCTATGTTGATTCTTACCGCTTTGTTCGTTTTCTATCACCTCGCAGGTTTTCCTCATGGGGATGATGCTGGACAGATATACCTTCAGGCGGCCGACTCTCTGAATCGCGCGGGGCTGCAACCCGGCGACGATGTGGCCCTCATCGGTGACGGTGGCGACGGTTGCCGCTGGGCGCGAATGGCGCGGGTTCAAATTGTTGCCCAGATACGTCCCGAAGATTCGGCCGACTTTTGGCGAATATCGGCGCCGCAAGCGAAGGCAGAAGTTTATGACGCCCTTGCGAAGGCCGGCGTGAAAGCAGTTGTAACCGAAGAGCCGCTGCCCTCGGGCGGGTTCGCAGACTGGCAAAGGCTTGGAGATACGCGGTACTCGGTGCATTTCCTGGGCCAGTCGACCAGCAAAGAAATCGGAGGCCGACCTTATGGCGGTTCAGCAAACTGAAGATGTTCTTACATGTTGTCCAGGATCTCCGTTATTGGCTTTCGCCCCCCCGCGCAGGAGTATTGTTAACGTCCTGGACTCGCTCTCCGTCGTCATCCCTGCCTACAACGAAGAACGTCGCCTGCCGCAAACATTGCGGCAAGTGTTGAACTGGCTTGAGGAGGGCAATTTCTTTTTCTGCGAAGTCCTCGTGGTGGACGATGGATCGCGTGATGAGACGGCACGCGTCGTAGAGGAGTTCGCCAAGGAGAGCTCTTGCGTACGGTTGTTACGAAACCCCGGCAATCGCGGCAAAGGGTACTCGGTGCAGCACGGAATGCTGGAGGCGAAGGGTGAGTGGATTCTATACACCGACGCGGATCTGTCCGCCCCCATCGAGGAGATCGAGAAGCTTTGGCTGGCGGTGCGTGAGCACGGCGCGGCGATCGCATTTGGATCGCGAGTCGTGGATGGATCATTGGTAGAAGTTCATCAACCGGCACTGCGCGAGTTATCGGGGCGGCTCTTCAATCGGGTGATGCGGTGGGTGACGGGGCTCCCATTTCGCGACACGCAATGCGGATTTAAGTTGTACCAGGCAGACGCGGCGCGGCGAGTTTTTTCACGGCAGAAGCAAGAAGGATTCAGCTTCGACGTGGAGGATTTGTTGATTGCCCGGAACTTGGGTGCACGGACGGTGGAAGTGCCGGTGCGGTGGGCAAATGTGGAGGGAACAAAGGTGCGACTAAGTCAGGGGATGAAAGCGTTTTGGGATCTGGTCAAGATTCGGATGGACCATCGCTGAGCGACACATCTCTGACGACACTCGAGTTGCAAATACGCGGCGAAGCATCTTGCCGCTTATAAGCGGACCTCCCATATCTTGTTGCTAGTCGAAATACCAGGAACGTCGCTGGGAATTCTTGCCAGCGGGCGCCACTGGCCTGCCCGCGATGCGTAAACGTCCGCAGCGCTTTCGCAAACCCTACAGCCAGTGTCCATGTGCCGGGCACTCCCAGCCTTTGCCAACTGCACCCAGCCGAAATCGGGCCTCCGATCTCGAACATCTTAAGAGCCCGCCGCCCGGGCTTGCCCACACGCGAATTAGAAGATTCCTGAACGTGTTCCACGGCGCTAGGAGTGTGTGTATGCTGCACACCTAGCAGGCAGCATCTCAACAACGGGCAGCTAGATCGGAGAATTAGGCCCCGCCAGGAATCCGCCGTCGAGAACCAGGGACTGGCCCGTCATGAAAGATGCGCGGTCGGAGCACATCCATACCACGGCTTCGGCGATTTCCACTGGCCTTCCCAAGCGTCCGACGGGATGGAGACCAACAACGGATTTATGGATCGCTGGAGCACCGAAGAGCCGCTCACCCATCGGTGTTTCGATAACCCCGGGGCACACTGCGTTAACCCGAATTCCGCTCTTAGCGTTTTCCAGAGCGGCGGTCTTGGTTAGGCCGATCACTCCATGCTTGCTCGCGCTGTACGCCCCTGCCCCGACAGACCCGATCAAGCCCGTAACTGACGCCATGTTTACGATAGCTCCGCCACCCCCCTGCTTGAGCATCTGGCGAATTTCATACTTCAGGCAGAGCCAGACGCCCTTGAGATTGATGTTGATGGTCCGATCCCAGTCTTCTTCGGATTGTCTGATGATGGGGACCCAGGCACCCTCGATCCCGGCGTTATTGAAGGCGATGTCCAGGCAGCCAAATTTCTCCACTGCCTTCTGAACGAGCGCGGCAACTTCGGAGCCTTTCGACACATCGGTTTTCACAAATAGACCGTCACCGCCGGCGGCGCGGATCAGGCCAACGGTTTCGTCGCCCTCGAGCTCGCGTCGGCCTGCAATCACCACCTTGGCTCCCGCCTTCGTGAAAAGTAGCGCGGTCTCGCGGCCGATACCCGACGTCCCGCCTGTTACCAGCACGACTTTGCCTTCTAATTCCATCGTCATAGTTTTCCTAGACGAATCAGACCTCTCAAGCCAGACCTCTCAAGATGGAACCGCTAAGCGCAGGCATGGTGTGCAGTTTTCGTCAAAACAGTTATCCTCAAATACCTTCAATGAGAAGCCCGAGGGTGTCAAGAGTGCTTTTCGTCGAGCAGCGGGATAAAATCTAACGGAGAATCAGGATGAGAACTGAGATTCTAGCCGCAGCCGAGTTTATCGCCTTTGCAATTGCCGTGTTCGGAAATGAAAGCAACAAACTCGTGGGCACGTGGAGCCTGGTGTCCGCATCGAGCGCGACCTCAAAAGGGGATCAGGACGAAACTCCTTACGGTCCCAGCCCTGTGGGCTTTCTCACCTACACGGAAGATGGCAGAGTAAGCGCCCTGATCAGTCACAGCGGGCGAAAATCGCTCTCGGTCGGCGGCGGGGCTCTGGAGGAACAGGCTGAAGCGTTTAAGACATTTCTTGCCTATGCCGGACGGTACACGCTCAAGGGCGACAAGGTGACCCATCACGTCGAAGTCTCCTCAATTCAGAACTATGTAGGCAGGGATTTGGTCCGCAACGTCAAATTTCAGGGCGATCAAGTCATCTTGGTTACTCCACCAACACGAGTGAACGGAAAAATCCAAACTGTCGAATTGATTTGGCAGCGTCTACCTGCCGGCTCCTGAAGGGTTCTTTCCCTGCGAATCGTTCTCCTCAAAATGCCGTGTTAAGCTCTGCATCAGTAAACTAGCCGTTTCTGCGTGACTGTAAGTTCTGATTTCACCCACAGGGAAGGTTGTCCATGGTTGACGCTCCAGATAGAAAAGTTGTTTTTAGCGATGATGTTCTGCAGGACCCGTATCCCACATACGCCCGGTTGCACGAAGAGGGTCCATTGCATTTCCTGGATGTGGGCAAATGGGCGGTCTGGTCGATTTTCAGCCACGCCGAGTGTGCCTCGATCGCGAAAGACCCCCGATTATCCGCGAAACGCGCGCAGCAGATGTTATTGCCGCTGCCGATCAGCCGCCAGGCTGAGTTCAGCGAACTCGCGCGCATGCTGGGCTTGTGGCTGATCTTCATGGACGCGCCGCAGCACACCCGGTTGCGAAAGCTTCTCAACAAAGGATTTGCGCCCGCGGCGATTGAAGGCTTGCGTCCGCAAGTCGAAGCCATGGTTGATCGAATGCTAAAGCCTTTGGAGCATGGTTCTGAAGTTGATCTTATGCGCGAATTCGCAAACCCCATGCCGGTGCGCATCATCCTGGAAATGCTCGGCATACCGCAGGAACTGCGGGACACGTTCGTCAATTGGTCGCGGGACATCGCGGTGTTTCGAGGCAGTCCAGAACGCACGGTGGCACAGGCACAAGCGGCGCAAGATGCTCTAGTCGAGTTAACTGATTTTTTTCGAAAGACCGTGGCGGAACGACGACGCAACAAGGGGAACGACCTGATTAGCCTTCTCATCGACATCGAGGATGAAGGCGAAGTGCTGACCGAGGAAGAGCTCTACGCGCAGTGTATTGCGCTGCTTTTCGCCGGGCATGAGACCACTCGAAACCTCATCGGCAATGGATTGTACACGCTCCTGAAGCATCCGGAAGAGACTGCGGAGTTACGGGAGAAACCGGAGATGATCCGGACGGCTGTGGAGGAGCTTTTGCGTTACGAAAGTCCCGTACAATTCACTGCTCGCGTGCTGAAGGAAGAGATCGAGGTATGCGGCCAGCGCATACCAAAGAAATGGTCGATCTTATGCATGCTCGGTGCGGCGAACCGGGATCCGAAGAAATTCAAGGAGCCGAATCGGTTAGACCTGAAAAGGTTGAACAACGAACACCTGGCGTTTAGCGCGGGTCCGCACTTTTGCATTGGAGCCCAACTGGCGCGCTTAGAGGGACAGATTGCGATTTTGAATCTGGTGCAGCGATTCCCGAAGATGAGGCTTACTGGCCCGCGACCAGAGTGGGCTTCTACATTCGGATTCAGGGGTCTGAAAAGTCTTCCGGTAATTATGTGAAAACCTCGTACGGGCGATGAGTCACAGCCGATGGTGAGGTAGTTATCAAGGAAGGTTGCTGATCGCGTCTGCCCTACACCGTTCGATCCTCCGAACTTGTCACAGTCGGAACGCCTTTTTTGAATGCTCCGAAAGGGCAGCAACAGCCGACTCCGGATCGCACAGCTGAGCTCTCACTGCTATCTGCGGTGAGACAGAGATTCTGGACTTATAGTGGCACTTCGATCAGCGTCGGTCCTTCGCTCGCGAAGCCTTCCCGCAGAGCCTTGGCAAATCCATCCAGCGAATCGACCCGGGTACCGGGCACTCCCATGCCTTTCGCCAACAGCACCCAGTCGAGATCGGGACGTCCGATCTCGAACATCTCCAAGGCGCGCCGTCCCGGATCACCCACTCCCAGATAAGAGAATTCGCGCTTCAGAACCGCATAAGCGCGGTTGGCGAAAATCACCGTTGTGACCTTGAGTCCTTCGCGAGCCATGGTCCACAACGCTTGTAGTGTGTACATCCCGCTACCGTCGGCGCTCAGGCACAACACCCGGCGCTCCGGGCACGCCACGGCCGCACCTACCGCCAACGGCAAAGCAATTCCAATCGAGCCTCCGGTGTTCCCCAGCCAGTCGTGGGGCGGAGCGCCTCTCGTCGCCGCCATCATGCCTCGTCCTGAGGTCATGGATTCGTCCACCACAATGGCATTCTCAGGCAGGAGAGCCCCCACTGCGGCGGAAAGGCCGGCGAGCGTGATCTCGCCACTCGGCACGCGTGGTCGTTCTGCATTTTCTTGGACCAGCGGTGTTCGATGTGACGACAACAGTGCCTCGAGCGCTTCGAGCGCTCCGACATAATCCTCGCCGGCATTGGCCAGCGTGTAGATATCGCATTCTGGCGACGTGAAGGCACTGTCCTTCCCCGGGTAGGCAAAATACGCAACCGGCGCCTGCGCGCCCACCAGAATGAGTTGACGAAATTCCTTTAGTTGCTCGACGGCCTGCTCCAGAACATATTGGACACGTTCGACTGGGACGACGCCAGAGCCGCGCTCCAGCCGTGTGACGGGATAGGGAGCAAGGAGTTTGGCACTTGTCGCCGCCGCGATGCGCCCCGCAGTCGCCAGTCCTGTGCCGTAGAGCGCATTGCCGGTCATCAGAAGAGCTGTTCGCACTCCCGACCGGAGCATGGCTGCCGCGTGCTCGATGGTTGCCGTCGCCGGTGAGGGAGGCTTAGGTAGACCAGGAAGCGCAGCCACGGTTCCGCCCTCGCTCCAGGCAACATCGGCAGGCACGATCAGCGTCGCAATCTGACCTGGAGCAGTACGCGCGGCGACGATCGCAGCGACTGCGTCGCGGCCCACTTCCGAGGGTGAGGCAGACGTCCGCAACCATTTGGAACAAGGCCGCGCGATGGCTTCGATATCCGAAGTGAGTGGTGTGTCGTGGCGCAAGTGATAAGTGGCATGCTGGCCGACAAGGTTGACTATCGGCACGTGTGCCCGGCTCGCATTGTGCAGATTGGCAAGGCCGTTCCCGAGACCGGGGCCCAGGTGCAGCAGGGTGCATGCCGGTTTCTCGGCCATGCGCGCGTAGCCGTCCGCGGCTCCGGTGACAACGCCTTCGAATAAACCGAGCACGCAGCGCATTGCCGGCATTCGGTCAAGCGCGGCGACAAGATGAATTTCCGAGGTGCCGGGATTCGTGAAGCAGATTCCAACCCCTCCGGCGACCAGCGTGCGAATCAAACTTTCTGCACCATTCATCTGTTTGGACAAGCTCTATCCTTTCGACTTCACCGGAGTCGATCAACCTGACAAATAACCATGCCTCTAAACTTAGGACTCGCCGAAAGCATGGATTCCCAAGGCACGCGAGAAGGGTAAACGTACAGCTTGGACTAAAGAGCGGAGCTTTTCAAGGCTGGGAAAACGGCGGTGCAGAGCGGCACTAATTTCTTTTGGTTGCGAGGGCGGCGATTGGGAACTATTTGTGCTGGACCTCCAAACGGGACATCGTGGCTGATGGTTGCCGCGATCGGCGCTCGCTTCCATCGTCCTCACACTCCTGCTCCAGCGTGTCCGGTCCGGCCGACTTCTGAAGCCAGCGCAGCCACGTCTTTTTCAGCTTCTGCAGGAGCGGGCTCCTCAGCAACAACTTCCTGGCACACCCATCGATCGCCGAGGTACCTGATTGAAGGCAGTTCAATTTAAATCCGCCAAATGACAGAGCGTATAAACGCACGGGCCCATCCTTACAGGACTGATTGCAGATGGCGCGCTTATACTGTCGATCCCCGCCTCCAAAATCGATCTCAGTCGCCCGGCGATCCGGCTCAAAACACTCTTCGATGCTGTGCAGCAAGAGGTGAAGTCCCGGAGAGTACTTGCCGAACCTGGAATCAAACCCCATGAAATTGGCGTGAAACGTGTTCTTGTAGTGGTTCCCGATGAGAAAGGCGCAAGGCTGTTCCGCCAGATAGAGGACGCAGCCCCTCATCCATCCTCGATGGGCTGCAACCCGCAGAGCTTCATAGTTCTCAACATCGGCTTTAAATCCCGCCCCAATTGCCCTCTGATAGGTTTTCTCGGAGACCTTGTCGACTTCCTGGGCCAGATCCTCCAACTCCTCTTCTGTGCGGTAGCAGCGGATGCGCACCTGACCGGCGAAGGCATCCGTTAGCTTCTTCTCATGCCGACGGAATTCATGCCGATTCTTGCGCGACAGGCTTTGAAGAAACTTGTCGAAGCTCTCCGGCAGTCTCACGAAACGGTGCTCCTCAACCGGCAGAAAGTGTCCACGGCGCAAGAAATTGGGCTTTTCCCTAGCGGCGAGGTACAAGGCCGAGTCCTCGCGCACCCGCATGAACTCGGCCATATCTGCTTCCCCTTGTTGAAGACACGACACGATCCCGCTCACCAGGAACTCGCTACTTTCCTGGGATTGATTTCCGAGGAATCCCCCTTGGACGAACAATAATCTGCGAACGCGGGGCTGGAAGAGTGTTTTGTACCCCACCCTGAGGGTCAATTGGGTGTCCTCCAGGCGCCCTATCAGCATGCAATCGGGCAGGCCGTCACGGTAGACTACCATCACATGAGGCCGTAAGAAACCGGCTGTGCATTGCGCCGAGGCGAAGAAGTAATCGATGTCGGCCATGGGACCTTCACACCACAGGCTCCATATTTCTCTGAGTTGCTCAAGTTCTGGAATGGTTTTCGCGATCCGCAGCGTCAGTCCCATTCCTTCGATCCCCAGCTCATTGTGATCCCAGTGCAAGGCCTTTTCTCCAATGCTCGCCGACACTACTGCCGGCAGAATTCTTATCGAGTGACTACTGGCGGGGGAGAAGCGGCCAAGAGTATTTATAGGGGGAGGGACAGGCTGATTCACAATTATCTCCCGAGGCTAACCAAGTGTCTGTGATTGAAATCACGCATGATCTTGGGTTGGGGAGAAGAGCCACGGGTCAGTCTTTCACAAGGCCACAGAGACTGGGCGCTCGGACATCCGAAAACAGAAAGAAATTATCACCTTTCGTTTCGCGAGCGTGCGACGGAATGAGCTGGGACAGCGGGCGCACGCCGGGGTTCGCACGGTGTAGTGCCCTAAAGACACCCTCCCGAAGGGGCACATATAATCAAGAGCCATGTCCAGTTTTGATTACTCAGCGATGCTGGAGGTGGCGATAGCGGAAGCCCGCAAGGGGCTGGCGGAGGGCGGCATTCCTATCGGTGCCGCGATTTTTGACGGGAGCGGCAAACTTCTTGGCGCCGGCCACAACCGGCGCGTACAGAACGGCGATCCTTCATTGCACGGCGAAACCGATGCCTTCCGCAATGCGGGACGCCAGCGCAGTTATCGCAAGCTCATCATGGTCACGACGCTTGCGCCCTGCTGGTATTGCAGCGGGCTGGTGCGGCAGTTTGGCTTCGGCACGTTGGTCGTTGGGGAGAGCCGCAATTTCCAGGGCGGGGTGGAGTGGCTGCGCTCGCTGGGGATAAATGTAATCGACCTCGATTCCGCGGAGTGCGTTTCGATGTTGGGCGAGTATATTCGCGCGACTCCAGAAGTGTGGAACGAGGATATCGGGCGAGACTGAGACTCCTCAGCGGCTAAAGCCGCGGTTGATTTTGCGAGGCTTGTGGCATCGCTGAGGCGATGCCCTGATGCGAATCATAGTGGATCTAGAAGCTGAGGCTTAATGACATCTGGATCTGCCTCGCGCTTCCGATGGTTTTATTCGTCACACCCAGACCACTGCCGGTCGTCGGGCAGACGTAAAGAGATCCTGTGAAGTTCTGGTTACAGGGACTCAAGGTCGCTGGCGTACCGACGACGGGAAAGCCGTTGAAGTTGATGTTCTGGCTTACGTCGTCGATTGGGATATCGAAGCTCGCAGTGTTGGTCAGGTTGAAGACATCGAAGCTATACTTCAGGGAAGAGCGCTCGGTAATCTGAGTCATCTTTACCAGCGAGATGTCTGCGCGCCGCTGCCAGGACTGCCGAAAAATATTGCGCTGGCCGTTGGCGATAAAGTTCGTCTCGTAGGGATCATTCGAAGGAATCGCTCCGTTCAAGGCGCCTCCGGCCAGCAACGGAATGCCGAAACAACTGGCGTTCAGCGCAGGGCTAGCGCCCGCACCCGAGGCTCCGGTGAGGGCTTGCTTGGCTGAGCAACCGGAGAGCGGAACAATGGGATTCGTAATGCCATCGTTGTCGCCGTAGAAGATGCTGCCGACTGCGCCTGAGTAATCGACAACGCTGTAGGGCTGACCGCTCTGGATGACAGTCAGGCCGGTAATTGCCCATCCATCGGCGAGCTTGCCTTTGAATGAAGATACCGAGAAAAAAGCGGGGAACTGGTACATATAAGTGAAATTGAGGACGTGTTTGCGGTCGAAGTCGGAGAGACCGTAACCGGAACGCAGATTCAGAGGATTGTTGCCGTTGTAAAAGAGGCCCATCGCGCTTTGCTCGTCCGTGGAATGAGAGAAGGTGTAGGAAGCGCCGACTTGCAAGCCATGGCTCATGCGCTTTTCAACGTGGACCTGAAGCGCGTTGTAAGCAGAGATGCCGGCGGCGGTGTAGGACTCAGACTCGGAGGAATAGCCGATGTAGGGAACGCGCAGATCGACGTTTCCGCCTTCGAAAGTCTCCTGGTAGGGCTGCGGCGGCTGCCCGTTGACGCTGGGCAAGTTGATCGGCGTGCAATTTCCAAAGACTTGTGGATTGCAGGTGGATGGTCCTACCACCGAGTAGCCGTAGGTGTAGTCCTGCTCGAACGGCGTACCCGGCCGGATGGGATTGGAAGGTGAGGCTATCTGCGCCTGGTTGAAAGGAAGGGGGACGATTTCATGGCGGCCGAGATTGCCGACGTAGCCAATCTCGATGGCGAGGTCGTGGCGCGGCTGCCATTGAATGTCGAGCGTCTGGTTGAGCGTATAGGGAAGCTTGTTGGCGCGGTTGTAATCCGCGAATGAGAATAGTTGAGCGCCGTTTGTGATGTCCGTCGCATTGGGCAGGGACAGATCGGCAGGATTGCCAGAGGGAGGCGCCCCGAGCGTAGACCCCCAAGGATTTTCAAATCCACCAGGACAGTTGACATACGCAGGAGCACAAACTTGCGCATTCACCCAGGGTGGAGTCTGATTTACGCCGAACGGACCGCCCGCGATCACGCCGGACGCAAACCCGGGAGAAAGATAGGTAAAGAGTTCGCCGCGATCGTAGTACATGCCCCAGCCGGCGCGGACCACGACTTTGTCGCTGAACATCTTCGGGCTCCAGGCTAAGCCGACGCGCGGCGCGAGACCCCACTGGCGTCCTGTAAGAGTCGAACTGCTCACGCCCTTGGTCGGGAAATCGGGATTGTTCCCCGCGACAATGAAGCCGTTCGACTTGATTATGTCATCGGTCGCGTCGTAGTTGTAGCTCGACGGATCGAAGTTAAAAATACGCCCGTTTTTTTCGGTCAGACCCCCGTGATAGTCGAAGCGCAGACCGGCGCTGATGCTGAGGTTGGAACGGACTTGAAACTTGTCCTGAAGATACCAGCCCGATTCGTGCGAGCGGTAGTAACGGTTGGCATCTCCCTGCAAGAAGGTCGTGGT
Source organism: Acidobacteriaceae bacterium (assembly GCA_003165855.1). Taxonomy (GTDB): domain Bacteria; phylum Acidobacteriota; class Terriglobia; order Terriglobales; family Acidobacteriaceae; genus Sulfotelmatobacter. The sequence continues at coordinate 31,870 of PMXH01000561.1, forward strand.
GATAAATCCGTCAGCCTGATAGCCGATGGGCGAACCCGTGAGGAAGTCGGCGAAATTGTTGAAGCCGATCATGCCCGTATTGGTTCTATCATCGCGAGCATTGAGCTGGGTGTAGGAAAAGCTCCCGCCGAAGGTAAGTGTGTGTTTGCCATGGTTCCAGATGGCATTGACCGAGGGCATCCAGCGGTTCTGAAAGATGCCGGTGAATGCGCCCTGAGACGCCGCCGTGGCGCCGATGTTCAGGCCGGCGTTGAAAGGTGGACCGCAGGCGGCCTGGTCCTGATTGGAAGTGCAATTGCCCGCATTCGCTGCAGCATCGTTCCCCAGATCGTCGACGATGGTGATGCCGGGAAAAACGTTCGAGCCGAAAGCATTGATGCCGATTGATCCTGGAGTGAAAGGCTGGTCAATCGTGCTGTAGACTTTTTCGCGAATGAACCCGAACACCTCGGAGACACTAAGGTTCGATCTGATCGATTGCGTGTTCGTAATGGACACAACCTGGCTTCCGGCGTCCAGGTGTTGGGTGAAACCTTCGACCGAGGAAAACCCGAAAGGCGCCGAAGTGGGATCATGCTGGTAGTAATACTTCAACGATAGAGTGTCTTTCGGGGTAGCTAGATAATCGAGATCGGACACGGCTTGATCGGATATGAAATAAGCCGGTTGCGTGAGGAAAACATTCTCCGGGAAGTTCACTGTCGGTAAGGAGTTAGGATTCGCCGATGGGAACAGATACTGGCCATTCGGCAACTTGGTGGTCAACAGATTATAGGCGACCGAATCGATGCCCCCCGGCGTTCCGACCGAAGGACTAACAACGGTCCCCCAGTCGCTAAGAGCGATGTTTGCCAATGCTGCGGGACTACGATCATCAGTCAGCCCGAAAGGCGCCGCCGTCCGCGAAGCTCCAATCTCCAAATCGGAAACGTGAGTGTGCTGATAGCTGGCAAACCCAAAGAGCCGGTCCTTGATGAGAGCCCCACCGATGGTTCCTCCGGCCGTGTAACGGTGCAACTGCGGCACTTTTTCGTTGTCGGGAATGTTAGGGTCCTGATTGTAAAAATACGGGGCTGCGTTCAGCCAATCGGTTCCGCGATGAACATAAAGACCGCCGTGAATGGTGTTGGTGCCGGAGGCGGTGCTCATGTCGATGTGGGCGCCGCTGGTGGACCCCTGTTGGGCGTCGTACATGGAGGTGTTCACCATGAACTCCTGAACCGTTTCCGGGGCAGGCGTCGGTAAAGCCTGGCCGATCGCCAGATATGGCGATGCCGTGCTCTGAATGATTTCGGCGGTGGTGCTGGAAGCGCCGGCCACGCCAGTGTTATTCACAATGCGTGCCGAAGCTACCTGGCTGGTGCTTTTGCCATTGAACAGATTACTGGCATCGACTCCGTTCAGAAGAAACGTGTTACTGGTGTCGCGCTGGCCGTTGGCCCAAATGGGCTGATTGCCCAGACCGGCGTTTGCGCCGGTGCCGTTGGGTAACTCCGCGTTGACTCCTGGCGAAAGGATCGCCAGGCCCGTGAAACTTCCCGTGGGCAGCGGGACAGAATCGATCTGCTCTTTCTCCAGAATGTAGCCGTTGGTGGTGTCGACCGCATTCATCAAGGGCGCGGCGGCGACCGTAACGACGGTGCCGACTTGTCCGATCTTCAGCGTCGCGTTGACGGTGGCGGTTCGGTCGGCTTGCACAGTGATGGAAGGAATCTTTTCGCTTTGAAAACCTTCGTGCGTGTAGGTGAGCGTGTAAGTACCGATGGGAAGATTCACGAAGTCGTAGCTGCCGTTCGCGTTGGTTTTTTGGGTACGCGTGAGTTTGGTCTGGTCACCCACGATCGTCACATCGGTTTGCGGCAGCACGCTGCCGGTCTTGTCTGTGACGGTACCGGTGATGCCGCCGAGCGTCTGCTGGGCCTGAGCATCCGTGACAAAGGCAAAGTGCATCCAGAGGGATGCCGCGACTAGGAAAGCGACAAGTCCAATTCTGTTGAGCATCAATGACCTCGTGCAGCTCCGTAACTACACTCGTGCGACAACGCCTGCCAAGGCGGTCGAACCGCGTACGTACTGTCAAGACGATGTTGGCGGCAGAGTTGGCTTGCTCGGCCTAGCATGCAAGAATTGATGGACCAATTTACGCGAGTCGGGAATGGAAACAAAGGGCCATGTTCAGTAAAAATTTCTTTGGCACAGATTAGATATTTCTATCGCGGATGTGATGGATCCTCGGGCCAATTAACTCCCAGAGGGCGCCGCAGCCTTACGGTGCCTGCGAAACACGAACCACAACAGTCCTGCCGTCAGATAGGCAAGATAGATGTAGGGCAGCTTGCCGTACGGTCCTTCGGGAACTGGGTAAAAATTCCCGACTAGAGCGAGCAGCATAGCAAGGCCCGCCAGCCAGGGAATGATCTGCGCTCCACGGCGAAAGACACCTTGATCGCGCAAGTAGCGTGGCAGTGCGACGCACACCAGCGCATAAGCCACGATGAAACCATACGTCGCCAGTGAGCCCAGCCAGCCATAGACATCCAAGCCACTCGCTCCGCGGGCCGCCAGCACTGCTACGGGGAGCAGTGCAGCGATTCCGGTGATGATGACTGCCCGGCTTGGAGTCTGATTCCGGGCGTGCGTGTTGCGCAGAGAGCCGTGGGCGAGCCCGTTGTGGGCCATGAGCAGCAATACACGCGCTGCCGCCGTGATGCAAGCCAAGGTCCCGGCAAACAGGCTCACGAGCGCACCAATATCGATCAGCAGTCCCAGCACCGGTACGCGGACGACTCGGGCCAGCACATGCATGGGCGCCTGGCTCGTGCTCAGGTCTTGACCCGCAGTGTGGAAACCCAACACTTCCGCGTAGGCGCAGACAGTGAAGAACGCACCAGCGAGAACGGCGCTTTGGAGGACCGCCCGCGGAATTGTTCTCAGCGGGTCGCGCGCCTCCGAGCCCAAAGTGGTAGCGCTCTCAAAGCCGACAAAGCTGAATAGCGCCAGCACCAGTCCCAACCGAAGTCCACTTCCGGTCATGCCGCGCAGGTGCAATTCGTCCCAGTCCCAGCGCCGGCCGTGGCCCACCAGCAAGAGAGTTACCATGATCACAATCACCGTGACAGACGCCGCCTCGATCCACAGCATAAGGCGTGCGGAGATCTTCACGTCGCGATAAGCAATCCATATCGAAGCGCCAGTAACCAGCGCGGCCAACCAAACGGCAGAGTAGAGATGACCCGTGGCATCGTGCAGCAGCAAGTTCGCGTAATAGTAAAAGCCGCCGATCACGCTCGATCCCGTGGCCACATAAGCGAGCAAAAGACTCCACGCCGCGGTCGCGCCAAGCCACGGGGGCAGCGTCATCGAGGCATAGGTATAGAGCGAACCGGGGGAGGCCGAAAGGCGGGCATAACGGCCAATGCATCGAGCCACCAGCAGCACGGCCACAGTCGCGAGCACGTAAGCCAGCCAGGTGCCGTTGCCGGCAAGCGCACACACTAGCGGGATGGTGGCCGCGGGCGTGGTGGTGGGAGCCATGGTGGAAACGGATTGCGCCAGCGTTTCCATCGGAGAGAGAATCCCGCGACGCAATCCATAGTCCGTGTTCACGGAATGCTCTTGTTCCGTTTGCACCATGCTGTGGCAATCCTCCGGCATGTCAGGTTGGGGTTGGATTGTACAACACTAACCGCGGGAGAGATCGAGAGGGAACCTGATCTCAGTGGTGGTGTATTATCTTGCAACGCTTCCCCTGCTCAGTTAGACGACGCCGCTGCTGAGAGGAAACAGCAGGCCATGAAACTCGGTAACGAATTACTAACACGCCTTCCCAAAGTCCTCTTGCACGAGCATCTGGACGGCGCGCTGCGACCGCAAACTGTAATTGAGTTGGCGAGTGACGCAGGATACGCGGAGCTTCCGACACAAGATCCGCAGGCGTTAGCGGAATGGTTTCATCGAGGCGCGAACCAGGGCAGTCTTGCCAAATACCTGGAGGGTTTCTCACACACCATTGCGGTCATGCAAACGGAGGAGGCGCTGCAGCGCACCGCCTATGAACAGGCCGAGGATCTGAGCCAGGATGGAATTGTTTATTTCGAATCTCGCTTTGCGCCTGTCTTTCATACCCAGAAAGGACTGACCCACCAAAGAATTGTCGCGGCGGTGTTGAAGGGACTGGAGCAAGGCCGAAAAGATTTCGGGATTTCTTCCGGGTTGATCATTTGTGCGATGCGCAACATGAACGTCTCGCTCGAAATGGCTGAGCTTGCAGTCGATTTTCGGGCGCGCGGCGTGGTCGGCTTCGATCTGGCGGGCGAAGAAGGCGGTTATCCCCCGAAAAAGCACGTGGATGCTTTCCATTACATCCAGCGCGAGAACTTCAATATCACGATTCATGCCGGGGAAGGCTATGGAAAAGAGTCGATCTGGCAGGCGATTCAATATTGCGGAGCGCACCGCATCGGGCACGGGACGCGGCTGATTGATGATATTGCCATCCTGGAAGGCAAGGCGGTTAAGCTGGGCGATCTGGCTCAATACGTTCTCGACAAGCGCATCCCGCTGGAGATTTGCTTGCTGAGTAACGTACACACGGGAGCCACACCGAGTTTGGCGGAACATCCCTTCCGGATTCTTTACCAAGAGAAATTCCGCGTCACGCTGAACACGGACAACCGGTTGATGAGCAGCACAAGCATGACACAGGAATTCGCAGCGGCCGCGGAGACCTTTGGGCTGACCCTGGATGATTTTGAGAAGATCACCATTAACGCGATGAAGAGTGCTTTCTTGCCATATAAAGAGCGCTGCGATTTCATCTATTCGGCGATCAAACCCGGTTACGCCCGGGTTCGAGAATCGGCAAGGGCAAAGGCGGCCACCTGATCGCATGCCCACGGAGATTTCATGAGCAGCAGTGCCAAGAGCTTAGCGCTCGCTCTCGCGCTCTCCGCGCTCTGTCCTCGTTCCCTTTCTGCTCAGGCCGTAGCGAGTCCAAGCGTTGGCCCACTCGTCCATCTTAGAGCCGTGCCAGAACGTGCTTGCCGATGACAAACGGCAAAGGCAATTACATGGTTGCTGCCATGGAGGATTCCGGCACACTACAGGCCCTCACGTTCCTGAACCAGGCTGGGCGCGTTGATCTGCGCCGAGTGCTCGTGCTCCGCACGGTCAGCAACTACGACCGCGAAGCGCCAGGCGTGCCTGTGGCGGAAAGCCTGCAAGAAATGGTTTCCGGCAACTACTCGGCTTACATGCCGGCCTTGGAGGCAGCTCAGACAGTCGGAGACAAAGTGGTTCTAGATATTGTGGAGCATTGGGCCGAACGTGAGTCCGCTATTCCTCACGCACCGTAATCAAAGCGGTGCTGAACACGTCATCCGGACAGCGGGAATCGACGAGCCCTGGAAGAATGGCTGCTTCGCCGAAATCGTGAATCTTGTAACTCCCGGCCGGTACTCGGTCGGGAGAAACAACAGCCTGGATTCGTTCTCCTTCCACCAGGATGGCCGCCAGGCGGATGCCTTCGGGAGTGATCACTCGGCGAGCGAGGAAAGCTTGCAAACTCAAGGTGTCAGCTCCTTGGAAGATCGCCTCTAGGGGCAGAGCGTGTCCCGGTCGCACCGCTTTTGCGACGCAGCCGTCACCCACCACATCAAAACAACATTTTACGAAGTTCTGATGCCCGTCTTATACTCGCTTCTCAGCGAAGCGGCTGCGAAAGAGTCCATGTCGACTGATTAGCGGATTCGCGGTTTGCTGGCGCCAGCAAACCATTACCGATTTACGCAGATAGAACGAACACATGGACAATCCTTTCATGGCCCGCGCCATTCAGCTCTCGATTGAAAACGTTCACTCCGTGCGCGGCGGCCCCTTCGGCGCGGTGGTGGTGAAGGACGGTGCCATCGTTGCAGAAGGCACGAATCAGGTTACTTCCACCAATGATCCTACCGCGCACGCGGAAATACTCGCCATTCGCGGAGCATGCAAGAACCTTGGAATCTTCGATCTTGAAGGCTGCGAGATCTACACTTCCTGTGAACCGTGCCCCATGTGCCTCGGAGCAATCTACTGGGCACGCCTTTCTCGCGTTTATTTTGCCAATGCCGACGCGGATGCGTCCAGAATCGGATTTGACGATTCCCTGATCTACCGTGAACTCGCACAGCCGCATTCCCAGCGCAAGATTCCGATGATCCAGATGATGCGCGAAGAGGCGTTAGCTGCGTTTCGAGCGTGGGAAAACAAACCTAACAAGATCGCGTATTGAGTCTGCTTGGGCCCGCGCCAATCTCAGGTTCATGGAGGATGATTGATCGATCGTTACTTCAAACTTGCCGAGAACCACACCTCAGTGAAGCAGGAGATGCTGGGCGGCCTCACCACGTTCGTCACGATGGCTTACATCATTGTGGTGAATCCCCAGATTCTCGCTCAGGCAGGGATGCCACCGGATGGCGTGGTCTTTGCGACCTGCGCTTCTGCCGCGGTGGCCACGCTGGTGATGGGACTCTATGCCAACTATCCCATCGCATTGGCGCCGGGAATGTCTCTGAACGCCTACTTCACCTATTCAGTTTGCCTCGCCATGCATGTTCCCTGGCGTACCGCGCTAGCGGTGGTTTTTTGCTCCGGCGTTCTTTTCCTGGTGCTCACGGTGACGCGGGTTCGCGAGCAGATCGTCAATGGCATGCCCGACTGCCTGAAACACTCGACTGCCGCGGGGATTGGAATGTTCATTGCATTTGTGGGACTGCGGAACGCAAAGCTCGTAGTGGCAAATCCGGCGACGTACGTCGGTCTCGGCAGCTTCGCCGACAAAGAGGTGCAGACTGCCTGCTTTGGCCTGGTCCTGACGCTCGTCCTCATGTCCCGAAAGCTCCATGGCGCCATCCTGATCGGCATCTTCGGCACGGCGCTGCTCGGAATTCTTCGCGGCATCACAAGCTGGCCCACCGCAATTTTTGCGATGCCCCATCCCTCTTCCACTTTCTTGCAGCTCGATTTTCGCGGCGCTAGCCACCTCGGCCTGCTCGAAATCCTGTTCGCTTTCCTGTTTGTGGATCTATTCGACAACGTCGGCACCCTCGTGGGAGTTTGCGAGCAGGGCGGCTTCATCAAGAACGGCAAGATTCCGCGTGTGGGCCGCGTGCTGGTTGCAGATGCCGTAGGAACCATCGTCGGCTCCTTGACAGGAACTTCCACGGTGACGAGCTACATTGAAAGCGCAGCAGGAGTAGCCGCCGGGGCTCGCACCGGTCTGAGCAATGTCGCAGTCGCTGCGCTCTTCTTGCTCGCGACGTTCTGTTCGCCGCTGGCCACCGCGATTCCGGCCTACGCGACGGCCCCCGCGTTGATTCTAGTCGGCGTTCTGATGACGCAATCCATTGCGCAAATCGCTTGGCAGGACTTCAGCGAAGCCGTCCCGGCATTCATCACGATGCTGGCCACGCCGCTTACATTCAGCATCGCGACCGGCCTCAGCCTCGG
>PMXH01000330.1 GCA_003165855.1 Acidobacteriaceae bacterium
CAGCCACGTCGAAGCCATGCGGGGAAACGAACTCTGCCGCTTTTCGATTTTGTAGCCGGCCGCAGACGAGTCGGCTCGCACATACTCCGGCGTGTATACATTGAGGCCCACGAAATCGAGCGGGCTGCCGATGATCTTCATGTCGCCGGGCTCCGCCTTGGGAGCGTTCGCGCCTTCCCGCTGGAGATAGCCCTCGGTATATTTGCCTTCCAGGACGGCGGTGAGAAACGGGGCGTTGCCTTCGCGAGTGGCGCGGTGGGCCGCCTCGATTTGCTCGTGATCCTCGATCACGGGTACATAGACGGTGGCATTTTCCGCGAGACCGATCTGGGTTCCAGACTTGCCGTTGGCGCGAATGGCTTGTACGGCAAGGCCGTGAGCCAGCACGGCATGGTGGCGAATCTGGTTGACCTGAGCATCCGGCAATTTTAGTCCGGGAGCAAACCGGCCCTCTTTGTAGCCTATGTCGGTGAAGCAGGTGAACTCGTTGGTGGTGAAGAAGTGGCCGACGCGGTCGGAAAGGTGTTTCGAGATATACGCGGCGTAGTCGCCGAACGCTTTGGAAGTGTCGCGCGACTGCCAGCCGCCGGGCAACGCCTGCGGCAGGTCCCAGTGGAAGAGCGTGATGTAGGGATCGATATTGTTCTTGAGCAGCTCGTCGACCACGCGCTGGTAATAGTCGAGGCCTTTCGGGTTGGGCTGGCCGGTGCCGTCGGGGAAGACTCGAGACCACGAAATGGAGAAGCGGTAAACTTTCGCGCCCAGGTTCTTCAGCAACCGCACATCTTCTTTGTAGAGATGGTAGGAATCGTCGGCCACATCGCCGGTTTCTCCGTGGAAGGTCTTGCCCGGGGTGTGTGAAAAAGTATCCCAGATGGATGGCTTGCGTCCGTCTTCTTTCACCGCGCCCTCAATCTGATAAGAAGCGGTAGCACAACCCCAGAGAAAGTTTGGCGGGAATTGCAGCAGGGATGGAGTAGCGAGTTGCGCGAATGCAAGGCGCGAGAGTGAGGAGCTGGCCATGGCAGCCACGGCGGTGCCGGCCAAAGTTTTGCCGAATCGGCGACGGGTAAGAGTTTTCATGACGGTAGAAGATTACCACTAACGCGGGGCCAAAGGTTATGGGACAAGCGGTACATTCGTGAATCGATATGATCCCGACTGAATTGTCGCGGCCGACAGCGCTGCACGTCTGCTCATTCCGACGCGCTGATTCACACGAGAAATCTAGACCGGGGCCAAGGTTCTTTCCTGGGCTTGCGCGATCAGGCTCTCGAATTGTTTGTGGTCGAGGCAAAGCGCATGCTGGCCGAAGCGAGCGTCTTTTCCTACGACGTGCCAGTAGGGCATCCAGTGGAACTGCTTGCCTCTGGCGCCTTCCAGTACGACGAGGAAAGGATAGAGTGTGACTTCTTCTTCCTCTTCGCCGAGCCATGACTCCAATTTCTCGGGAAGAAACGCCTGCACTACTTTGAAATCTCCATCGCCCACGCCGAGTTGAAAATCGAGGGAAACATGCAACTCGCGCGCGGCGCCGCAAGCGGGACAGCTCTCCGGATCTGCTTTGGAAAAGTCGTACAGGGCATCGAACAGCCGCAGGGAGGTAGAAACTTTCTTATGACACTGGGTGCAGTAGAAGTATTGCGCGGTCACGGATGAACCTCCATCGTGTTTCAGGCTGAGATTGGGCCGGACCTGCGAACGCACGCGAGCGGCGAGCGCAGGAGCCTTCCAGGCCAAGGAGAGCAGCGAATCAGACGTTTGTCGGTGGGGCGGATCACATACCCTTGTGATGCTGATCGTCGCTTTCCGTTTCGCGGAGGGATAGCCTAAAGAGTTTGCGGATGGGAGGGGACGGGTGCGGGAGATCGTGAAACGGCTGTGGCCGGAGATCGATTGGATTGAGAATCTGCCACTGCGAGAGCAGGTGACGCAGGTCTGGATCAAGGCGCTGGAGCGCAGCCCGCTGCAGGCGGAAGACCTGAACCAGATTCCGTTCACGCTGCTGGTTCCGAACTGTCCCATCACCTTCATGGAGCACAAACGTTGCGTGGTCCACATTGCGCGTGACAGCGCAAAGGCCATGCAGGACTTCATGGGACGCGCCTTACCGATTGATTTGGACGCGGTAATCGCAGGAGCGATTCTGGCCGACGTGGGCAAGCTGCTGGAATACGAACTGGGGCCGGACGGCAAGAGCCGGCAGAGCGAGCGCGGCGAGGCATTGAGGCATCCGTTTACCGGAGTTGCTTTGGCGCTGGAGTGTGGAGTGCCGGATAGGGTTTGCCACATTATTGCGGCGCACGCGGGAGAAGGCGAGTTGGTGAAGCGCAGCACCGAGGCTTTCATCGTGCATCACGCGGATTTTATGGCGTTCCTGCCGTTCAAGAATCCCAAGAACATCAAAGTGAAATCCTAAGGAGAGATTCCTTGTCTGAGACGAAATTGACTGCCGCTGCGAAGGAGACGGTCACCGCCACAATGTGCCGCTGGGCCGCCGGCCTGCGATATGAGGACCTTTCGCAGGATGCGATCTATCAGGCGAAGCGCTTCCTGCTGGATTCCATGGGCTGCGCGCTTGGAGGCTACCGGCAGCACGATGTGAAGATCGCGCTGGAAGTTCTGGGCGAGATCGCCGGACGCGGCCCGGCTACGGTAATCGGCACGGGCGGGCGGGTGGATGCTGTTTCGGCAGCACTGGCCAACGCCCTGATGATCCGGTGCATGGATTACAACGACATTTATTGGAAGCAGGATCCGTCGCATCCCTCGGACATTTGTCCGGCGGCGCTGGCCTGCTGCGAGCGGGCTGGGAGCGGGGGCAAGGAGTTGATTGTTGGTTTAGTGTTGGGCCACGAGTTCGAAATGCGCTTTTGCGAGGCGGCGTTTCCGGGCATCCGGGAGAGAGGATGGCATCATGCTACGTTGACGGCGTTTGTTTCGCCGATCGTTGCGGGACGGGCGCTGCATTTGTCCTGGGAGCAAATTCAGCACGCCGTTGGAATTTCGGCCAGCCGCCATTGCACGCTGGGAGCGGTGACCGCGGGCAAGCTGACCATGATGAAGAACACGGTCGACCCAATGGCGACGCAGAGTGGGGTATTCGCGGCACTGCTGGCAGAAAAGGGTTACTCCGGACCCGAGCATGTGGTGGACGGCAAGGAAGGGTTGACTCACGTCTTCGGTCCGGAATGGAAGTTGAATCTTCTGACCGATGGGCTCGGAGAGTCGTGGCGCATCACGCAATGTGGAATGAAGGCATTTCCTACCGAGGCTCTGACGCATACGCCGATCTCGGCTGTGCTCGATCTGGTGAAGACGAACGATTTGCATCCGGAGCAGGTGGAGAAGATTCAGATTCGGTCGCTGGCGCGGGCCGCCGACATTCTTTCCGATCCCACCAAGTACGATCCGCACACCCGGGAGACGGCGGACCACTCGCTGCCTTACGTAATTGCGGCGGCGCTGGTGGATCGGCAGGTGACACCGGTGCAATTCACTATGGAAAAGATCATGGACGCGAAAATCCGGGCGCAACTGAGGAAGGTGGAGGTGGTTGCGGATCCGGAGATTGAGAAAGTCTTTCCGGCATTGCAGAGAGTGATTGCAAAGATCACTACGACCGATGGACGTATGTTCAGCAAGCAGCTGGACTTTCCAAAGGGTGACCCACGAAATCCGCTGACGGATCAGGAGGTGGAAGAGAAGTTCGGCGCGCTGGCGGAGGGCGTGCTTTCGGCCGGAGCGCAGAAAAAACTGAAAGCGGCGATCTGGAATCTGGAGAAGAGCGACTCGGTGCGAAAGCTGATGGCGCTGATGAAGGCGGACTCGCAGAAAAAGAGTGCCGAGATTGGGACCAAAACCAAATTGAGAATCGGCGGCAAAGGGCGTCGGAAAGCTGTACTGGCGTAGTCACATTCTGGAGACGCGGCCATCCGCGAATCTCGCCTGGAGTTCACCATGACCCAGACTATTGTTGAGAAAATCGCGCAAGCCCACATGGCGGAGGGGCCGAAGCGGCCGTTACGGGCGGGCGATTTCGTTTCCATCCGGCCTTCTCATGTGATGACGCACGACAACACGTCGGCGGTGATGAGCAAGTTCAAAGCGATTGGGGCGAAAAAGATTTGCGATCCCAAACAGCTGGTGTTCGCTCTCGATCACGACATTCAGAATCGAGACGAAGCCAACCTGAAGAAGTACCGCTCGATCGAAGCCTTCGCGAAGGAGCATGGAGTCGACTTCTATCCCGCGGGCACAGGCATTGGGCACCAGATCATGGTGGAGCGCGGATACGTGGTGCCGGGATCGTTCGTTGTGGCCTCCGACTCGCACTCGAATATGTACGGGGCGCTGGGCGCGATTGGAACGCCGATCGTGCGGACGGATGCGGCCGCGGTGTGGGCGACGGGGGAGTTCTGGTGGCAGATTCCGCGGTCGATTCAGGTTGTGCTGGAGGGCAAGCTGCGCCAGGGCGTAAGCGGCAAAGACGTGATCATCACGCTGTGCGGACTCTATAACCACGATGAGGCGCTCAACGCCGCAGTCGAGTTTTCGGGGCCGGGCGTGGCGAGTTTGTCGATGGACGCGCGCTTTTCTATTTCAAACATGAGCACCGAGTGGGGACCGCTGGTGGGATGGTTCCCGGTGGATGAGGTGACGATTGAGTATCTGCGCGGCGTACGCCAGCGCCTGACGGAGCAGGGAATTGAGCGAGTTGAGGAAAAAGATATCGAGACCTGGGCTGCGAATGCGCCGCGTCCCGATCCCGATGCTTCTTACGCGGCACGCATTGCGCTTGACCTGGGAGAGGTAACCCCTCATGTCTCCGGGCCCGACACGGTGCAGGTGATGCAATCGCTCGCCGCGATAGAAAAGAAGAAGGTCGCAATTCAGAAGGCCTACCTGATTTCATGCGTGAACTCGAGAGTGGAAGACCTGGAAGCTGCAGCCCGGGTGTTGCGAGGGAAGAAAGTCGCGTCGGGGGTGAAGTTCTATCTGGGAGCGGCAAGCGCGTGGGTGCAGCAAGAGGCCGAGCGGCGCGGCATTTGGCAGACGCTGCTCGACGCGGGCGCGAACCCGCTGCCGCCGGGATGCGGGCCGTGCATCGGGCTAGGCGTGGGACTGCTGGAAAAGGGCGAGGTGGGAATCTCGGCGACGAACCGCAACTTCAAAGGGCGCATGGGATCGCGCGATGCGCAGTGTTATCTGGCGAGCCCGGAGGTGGTCGCGGCATCGGCGATCGCGGGGTACATCGCAGGGCCGCATGGGTTTGCGGACCTCGCGCTGACCCGCCGGTTCACGGAGTTCGCGGGAAATGGGAAGGAATCGTCCGAGAAGGTGGAGATTCTTCCGGGCTTTCCCGAGCGCGTGAAAGGGCGACTGGTCCTGCTGCCGCAGGATAACCTGAACACTGACGCCATCTACGGCAAGGACTACACCTACCGCGACGACATGACGCCGGAGATGATGGCCGGAGTGATGATGGAGAACTACGATCCGCAGTTTGCCGCGCGCACTCGCGGCGGGGATGTGATGGTGAGCGGCTTCAACTTTGGCACTGGGTCAAGCCGCGAGCAGGCGGTTACATGCCTCAAGGCGAAAGGCATTTCGCTGGTGATCGCGGCCAGTTTTTCGCAGACTTACCTGCGAAACGCATACAACAATGGGTTTCTCTGCGTGGAGGTACCGGAGTTCGTCAAGCGAGTGCGGGAACAGTTTGCCAAGGAGATCGCGGCGAAGGAAAAGACGATCGTAGCGGGCGAGGACGTGGATATTGATTTCACCTCGAGCACGATCACATGGCGCGGCGAAAGTTTTATCTTTCCGCCACTGGGTAGCGTGCCGCAATCGCTGGTGATTGCGGGAGGCGCGGAAAATCTAGTGGCGAAGAAGTTGGGAGTGGTGCAGTTTGATAGGGATGCGAGCCAAACGCGCGATTGATGNNAACGCTTGTTCGGAATGACAATCAAGAGAGAAAGAAGCTGAGGACGAATTTATGGCTAAATACACGGTCGTTACGATGCCGGGAGATGGAATTGGCAACCAGGTTCTGCCGGAAGCTCTGCGGATTTTGAAAGCAGTCGAGTTTGATGCCGAGTACATACACGCCGACATCGGGTGGGAATGCTGGTGCAAGGAAGGCAACGCTCTGCCCGAGCGTACGGCGGAACTGCTGGCGAAACATAAGCTGGGGTTATTCGGAGCGATTACTTCTAAGCCGAAGAAGGAAGCCGAGGCCGAGCTTAAAGCTGAGCTCAAGGGCAAAGGCTACTCCTACTTCAGTCCGATCGTGACCATGCGCCAGCGCTTTCATCTCGACACCTGCATCCGGCCTTGCATTTCGTTTCCGGGGAATCCGCTGAACTTTATTCGCAAGAAGCTTGATGGAGGATTCGAGGAGCCGCTGGTGAACGTGGTTGTGTTCCGGCAGAACACGGAAGGGCTCTACGCGGGAGTGGAGTGGACGAATCCTCCCGAAGTCGTGCGTGCCGCTTTGAACAGCCATCCCAGGTTC
>PMXH01000048.1 GCA_003165855.1 Acidobacteriaceae bacterium
TACGACGTAACCATCGACGGAAAGAATTACCGGCTTGACCTCAACCGCGTTGAGGGACGCTGGTCCTGCCGACTGGATGGCCGGGACGTGGAGGTCGATGCGGTTCTGGCTCGTCCGGACGTGCTCTCGCTTCGCATTGGGAACATGGCGTATGAAGTGAAGTCGGAGCGAGTGGCGAACGATTTGCATTTGTGGGTGGGGAGCAGACGCTTCGCGGTCGAAGTTCGCGATCCGCGCTCACTGCGGGGGCGCGTGCGCGCGGGCGACGAGCATGGTCCTAAGAAGATCGTCGCGCCGATGCCCGGCAAGGTGGTGCGGTTGCTGGTCCGCGAAGGAGCCGAGGTGGAACCGGGCGCCGGTGTGGCCGTGGTGGAGGCGATGAAGATGCAGAACGAAATCAAGTCGCCGAAGAAGGGAACCATCCAGAAGATTCTAGTGAGTGAAGGCGCTGCGGTGAACGCCGGGGACGTGCTGGCGATCGTGGAGTGATCGCCACCTTAGCGTCTAAAAACCGATCCCTTCCAAAACGGCTTGATTTTCAGCGGCCTGGCTAGTTTGCCAGCCCGTTGCTATCCAGCACTTTCTTGGCGTAATAGTTCTCCACCTTGGCGGAGTCGCGCAACACCTCGTAGTAAGCGGCTTTCAGCAACTGCTCGCGCCGGTCATGGAGTTGCGAGCGGATAGCTTGCTGCACGCGGGGATCGGATAAATCGCGCTGCCCCGAGGGCTCNNAGGGTGATGATTGTACTGTATTGCCCAGGCTTGAGTTTCATCACCGCGTCGCGGGTGGCCGGATCAATGTTGCGCAGAGAAGATTCGGGAACCGTCCCGAGGTCGCCGCCGTTGCCGGAAGTGTCGGGGTCTTCCGAAAAAGTCATCGCGAGTGTGGCGAAATCGTCGCCACTGTCGAGCCGGTTGGCGAGCATCTGGATCTTCTTGCGGGCATCGGCTTCGTTCTGCGCTTTGTTGTTCTGGTTGTGCACTTGAGGGTTCGCCACGGATGTGACGATTATCTGCGCCAGGTGATATTGCGGCTCGATGAGATTGAATTCAGACTTGTGCGCCCCGAAGTAGTCGTTGATGTCCTGGTCGGTTACGTTGATCTTGGAGGAAACTTCCTTGTTCATCACCTTGTCGACGGTGATGGAGCGGCGGATGTCCCGCTTGAAATCTTCCAGGGTGATCTTTTTTTCTTTCAACCTTTGATTGAACTCTTCCTGAGTATAAGGGGACTTGATCTCGTTAAGCTTGCGATCGACTTCCTCCTCCGTGGCCAGCAGGCCGAGCTTTTCGGCACGGTGCATTACCATTTCGTCGTCGATGAGCTGACGCAAAATATTCAGGCGGAGAATGGTAGCTTGTTCTCCGATAGGCGCCTGCTGGGCGCTGGCGACCTGGTTGTCGTAGTACTTGTCGATGTCGGAACGGAAGATCTTGCGGCCATCCACGGTGGCCATCACGTCGCCGCTAACTTGTGACTTGCAGCCCAGGAATGTCGCCAGTAAGACGACGGCAGCCAGAACCGCCGCGAGCCGGACATAATCTGCGTTACTTTTCAAAGGAGTCTCTCCCCCCAAGGAACGATCGATCCTGCATTTGCAGTGCACGCGCTTAGAATGCACGATGGATTCAAGGAACATCTCTCCGCTTTGCCACAAATCAATATCACTTGGAAGCCGGGGCCGGAGCGGCGGCTGCGTGATCGGGCACGGGCAGGTTGGCATCCTTCAAGGCGCGATCCAGCGCGGCGCGAAGTTGACTGATGGGCACGGCGCCGTCGATTTTTTCTCCGTTGATGAATAAGGTTGGCGTGGCTTCCACGCCGATCCCTTCCGCCTCTTTCATGGATGCCTTCACCGCGCTCTCATCCTGCGCTTTGATGCAGGATTGCAGCTTTACGACGTCGAGGTTATGCTTCTGTCCCTGCAGCAGGGTGAGCTTGTCGAGCGCTTCCAGCCGAGCTCCGGGTGTCTTTTCGTTGCTCACTTCGTGCTGGTTGGCGTGAATGTAGTCGGCGAAATCCCAATACGCATCGCCGTTTTGGGCGGCCAGACAATTCGCGTCCACGGCGGCGTGGGTCGCCCAGGGATGAATGTCGACCAGCGGGTAATCCTTGTAAATGAACGTGATCCGGTCGCCGTATTCCTTGAGGATTTCCGGAAACAACGTCTGGTGCATGCGCGAGCAGAACGGACACTCGAGATCGTCGAAATTCACCACTACGACCTTCGATGCGTTCGCTCCCCGCGTGGGTCGCCCGCTGACATTGATCTTGCTCATCGTCTCCGCGAGCGGATCTTTGCTCAAGTCAAACTTGGTCAGGCGCATCATGGAAGAACGGTCTTTGGAAACCAGGAAGGTGAGGTCCTGTTTCTTTTCTCCGTTGTCGACGGTTACGATTACCGACTCGTAATTCGGACAATCGGAACTGGGCGAAGGCGCGCCAACCGCCAACTTAACCTCGGGAGGAATCTTGTAATAGGAACGGACCTGGCGCTCGATCCTCCTGGCTAAATCGGGGGAAGCGGATTGGGCCACGCAGCCTACGCAAATGACCAGCAGGAGAAGAAAAGAGCGTCGAATTGAAGTCACCAAAAACCGCCTTAACATCACGAGTTGAACGTTGATTAT
>PMXH01000110.1 GCA_003165855.1 Acidobacteriaceae bacterium
AATGACGATCGCCTCCAGCTTCAAGTCAACTGTTTCGCCCAAAGCATCGCTGGCCGGCCTACTACTCACAAACGCACCCGGAGTCACCATTCTTCCTCCACGTTCAACGGATCTATCGCTGCCCAGACATTTGCCCGATCCCGATCAACCAGAGTCCATTAGGNNTCTATTGGACGAACGTATCGATTTCCGACAAATTCTGGATCGGGGATATGGGTGCGGGATGGCACCTGCACCGGCCCACAGGACCCCGATACCGAGGTATTGGCCAATACATTTGTCCAATGGATTCTGACCACCACCTGTGGCTGAATCCAGGTGTGCAAGCAGCGATGCGCCTGTCAATGATAAACGAGGGGAGGGCAAAGACATGCCGGAAGCGACATGGAAACCTCACGAGAAAAACGGACGCCTGACAATGCAGAGCGACCTGCCGGACAGCATCTACGCGTTTCCAAAGCAGCGCAAGGAGCCGCTGACCGACGCGCAACATGTGCGTAACGCGGTTGCGCGGTTCGATCAAGTGATCGACGTCTCTGATGCTGACCGTGCTTTGGCCTTCGCGAATATCGAGAAAGCTGCAAGCTACTANNACCGGATGAAGTATTGGGGCAAGTGGGGTGCATTCTGGGGCGGTTTCTGGGGATTGCTGTTTGGCGCTGCATTCTTCTGGGTGCCCTCGGTAGGCCCCGTGCTGGTCGGTGGCCCATTGGTTGCCTGGATTGTCGCCGGACTTGAGAACGCGGCGCTCGTTGGGGGTTTGAGTGCTCTCGGCGCAGGCCTGTACAGCATAGGGATTCCAAAAAACAGCGTCGTCGAGTACGAGGCCGCTGTAAAAGCCGGCAAGTACGTCGTGGTCGCTAATGGGACTGCGGCCGAGGCGGCCAAGGCCAGAGAGATCTTGAACACGTCGAAACCAGCCCAGGTGACCGATCACGTTCTCGAACCTGCGATGCAAGCAGCAACGCGCTGAACGCACGTCGAGTGGGGATCGGAGCGACCCTCGATCCCCACTTCTTTTTTCAACAGGGAGAGACGTTAGAAGCCGTAGTTCTTTTTTCGCAAGGCGTTCTTGTACGCATCACGCGCCTTCTTGGCCGTCAGCTCCGCATCGTGAAGTTTGAAGCCGGCGTCATCCCACTTCTCCATCTGAACCATGGAGTGGTCCTCTGTGGCGAGCGATTCCTCGGCCCGAATCGTTCCTACCCAGGCATCCACGGCTTGCTTGTAGGAGCGAAGTAACTGGTCAAAATCCTGATCATCCATGGTTGTGAACATAGAATTGATCCGATGTTCAGTCAATTGGGAATGGTGACTTTTCACAGGAGTTTAACGAATCTTCCAGGACTGCAACCAACCACTTCTCAACAGCGGGATAGGTCCTTGGTCTTACCAATGTATCGACAGCGAAGGTATCGACCGATACCTTCGTCCAATAGATTCTTACCTCCGCGTCTGGCTTAATATGGAAGAACGAGAAGGCAGGCGTGGGGCTTCCAGCTCACCGTGGGTGATCGGGACGTGTACCCTCTTTCTAGTGGAGCTCGAAGAAGGAACAAGTTTTGGCCATCGGTGGGAGCGATCAGGTAGCCGATTCGCCACAGGGCGACGAATCACGATTTCTTCAACCGGCGCTTCACTGATGCTTGTTTTCGAACTTGGAGATAGGTAATGAAGGCAATTGTCGTCCACGAGTATGGCGGTCCTGAAGTGCTCAAGTATGAGGAGTACCCCGATCCGGTTCCCGGCCGGGGCGAAGTGCTGGTGCGGATCGCCGCCGCCAGCGTGAATCCGATTGACTACAAACGGCGTGCTGGATTGACGAAGGATTTTTATCCCATGCAGTTCCCGAGCCTGATTGGAGTCGACATTTCGGGGACCGTGGTGAAAGTTGGACCGGGTGTTGAAGACTTTTCTGACGGCAACCGGGTGTTCGCGATGGCGGACAACACGTATGCCGAACTCTGCGTGGTGAAAGCAGAAGTTCTCGCAGATATTCCCGAGGGTCTGGATTTGGTCGAGGCGGCGGCGCTGCCGCTGGTGACGGTTACCGGCAACCAGCTGGCTTCCGCTACAGGAGCAAAAGCGAGCCAGACGGTCTTTGTCGTGGGTGCTGTGGGAAATGTCGGGCGTTCCGCGGTGTTCACTGCGAAGCACCTGGGAGCGACCGTGATTGCAGGAGTCTTGAAAAGACAGATGGATGAGGCGAAGAGCATCGGGGCGGATCAGTTCATCGCAACCGACGACGATGCCGCGATTGCGAATCTTGCGCCTCTCGACGCGGTTGCGGATACCGTCGGCGGGAAACTCGCCGAGAAGCTGATCGCGAAAGTCAAGCCGGGGGGAGTGTTTGCTTCGGTCGCAGGAGCGCCGCCGAACGCGGCGAAGTATCCATCGGTAAAGGTGGTGCCGGTCTTCTCGCACTTCGACAGGGATACGCTTCAGTTCATGGCTGAAGCGGTGAGGGATGGCAAGCTGACTATCCCGATCAGCCTGAGACTGCCCCTCAGTGAAGCGGCAAAAGCTCATGCACTGGCAGAAAAGGGTGGCATCGGGAAGATCTTGCTGGTGCCTTGAACGCTTCACCAGATATGCAAAGTCTAAAGGAACAATCAAAATGAAGAAAAATCAGCGCGGAATCAATCCCGCTTCGAAGCCAAGTGGCAATGGATGCGTGGAGTGCCTGGCGTCGGCAAGTGGCTGGTGGTTCCATCTTCGTCGGTGTGCGGAATGCGGGCA
>PMXH01000444.1 GCA_003165855.1 Acidobacteriaceae bacterium
CTGGTCCTCCGAAGATCAGTTGGAGAGGTCGCTCCGGCACGTCGATTTCTGCGATCTGATGCCCGGTGGGGGCGTAGACAAAAATCTGCCCGTTGGCCACATACACGTTCCCGTGCAAATCCACGGCCACGCTCTCGCCTCCTCGTTGCGTGAAGGGTTTTGTCTCCGCGAGAGTTCCGTCCGATTTCACCTTGGCGCTGTAGGTAATGTCCTCAGACTCACTACTGACATACACCTGTTGCCCTGGCTCCGCGACGATGAACCCATACGTATCGATGTTGTCGCTGAATCGCCAACCTGACGTTTCGTTTGCCGGACCTTGCTGAAATACCCGGCCGGCGGGCAGAAACACGCTGCCATCTTGCGAGAGATATTCATGGTTCTTCGGCGTGCTCGCATCCGCAGCAAACATCTCCGCCAAAGTCGCAAATCGCATCGTGTCCAGGTTCAGCTGGTCTTTGAACTCCCCGTTGTTCCACCAGTTCACGGGCAGAATCACGGCAGCGTTGCCATGAGACTGGGCCGCTTGCGGCGCCAGTACTGTGAGTTCTTCCGCGGAGCTTCCCGGCCGGAACGAGTACACGGTGCTCTCCGGGCCAGCCGACGAAATCACGATCAGGTTGCCTGATTTGTCGACCGCCAGATTCACCGGATCGAGCGGATTGTCGCGTTCAACCGTGAGTCCTTCTGCTTCGCTCCACCCGTAGATACGCTGGTTGTGGTGGTCAATGAAATAGAGCTTGCCAGCCGCATCCACGGCTGCCCCTGAAATTGAGAAGAAGCCGTCCTCCAGCTTTCTCACGGCGCTTCCCCTGTCCAGCACAGCGGACGCATCACTCTGTTGCGGCTTCTCGGGATCGGCCGGAATGTCGAGCGCCGCGAACTCTCGCTCGCGCACCTCGAGATGGTGCGACCAATCCTCGATTGCGTTCTCGTAAGGGAACTTGCTCAGGCGCAGAAACGTGCCGCAGCCATTCGCATCGCAAATGCCATACCCGCTCTCAGCGTTCACATGCACGTTGCGGAAATGAATATCCGAAGACCTATAGATGCGCACAGCCGCCGGGAACGGCGCACGCGAACGCGTTACGCGATAGGCGTGATAATTTGCGATTGTTAGATTGCGGCAGTCGTCCATCTCCAGGGAAAGTGATTCAGGGCTCTCTCCTGCCTCCTCTTCAGTCTGCGGCGCATTGATGTCCCAGTTCTCCACGTGATCGAACTTGATCTCGTTGCGCAGGTGGTGCTCATTCGACAGCTCGTAGACGTGCCCGGACGTCGTGGTGTCCGATACCAGAAAACCCGCCTGCGCAAATGTGTTCGGCGTCCAAATGTCTGCGAATGTTCCTCCGCCTCCATCCGCAACCCACAGGCTGGGATACTGACCGTCCCAGCGCTTGTGCAGGTCAGAGTCGGAAGTCTGGTTATTGTTGTAAGGATTGGTGCCGCTGCCGTGGCCGCCGAGAAAGCGCACGTCATCCATCAGCGAATGCTCGCCCGCCTTCCACAGCACGGCTACCGCGCGTGGGTTGATACTGCCCGCGAATACTCCGATACCACTAACGACGTTTTCGCCACCAGGCGGCGCAAGAAGCACGGCCTTCGGCGCGCCCACCCCTTGATATCCCGGTGTCTCATCGAGAAGGTCGATTTGCGTGAGCGTCGGATGCAGCCCGATCAGCACTGTGTCCGGGGTGAGTTTAAGCGTGTCGCTCACCACGTAATGCCCACTGGGAAGATAGAGTACGCGATGCGTGTTGATGGCTTGCTGCAATGCCGCAGTATCATCAGTCGTGCCGTCGCCCTTCACTCCCAGCGCACGCACATTCACCCATTCACTGCTGGGCGGGAGCGCTCGAATCGCCGCCGGAAGTGCTGCGGGCAACGATACGAGCGGCGCAGCCTCGTACTGCATGCCGATTGATCCCATCAGCCCCTCACCCGGCACGATCAGCCCGTACGTGAAATTCTTCAATTCGTAAAGCGCGCTTTTCCCGGCAACCGTCTTGCCGCTTTCCCGCAGCTTTGCGAACACCGGCGCGTTGCTGAGAACCGCGTTTTCGAATCCGACCTCAGTGAGTGGGCTGCTTTCCAGGCTGATTGTCACGACTGGCCCGCTGATGTTCTCAAAGCGTGAGTCCTTCACCCAAAGTTGGTCTGGATACCCATCGTCGATATCGATCCCCTTCGGCACATCGCGAAACATATCCCGGATCAGCGTCAACCCCGCTTCATGCTCGCGGATGGCGGCTTCAGTTTGCCCCTCGAAGACTGAGTCAATCAGCGTGAACTGCCACGCCGGCGACGTCTTTTCGGTCAGAATTCCGTAGCGTCCTCCATAGAAGTGCAGGTCCTCGGCCTCATTGCCGGCCTGGTAGACCCCAGCCAGCGCTGAGCCCAGGTGAAAATCCATGTGCGTGAGAAACGAATGCTGGGCCACATGAAAGCGCACCGCAACCGCCGCAGGATTACCGTCCCCGATCTCGAAGTCAATGTTGCTTATCGCCGAATAGAACGTATTCGGATTGGCATCGGCCACATTGTTATTCGGCGGTACCGATCCTGGTGGAGGAAACGCAATTTGATTTCCGGCCCTTGGATGCTCATGGGGTGTCAGGCCCGCGAATATGACCATCACGCCTATGCCCTTTTGGAACCCCGGCGTATTTGGCGGCAGCACGAGCACCGGGCGCGTGGGGCCATAGCCAATAAGCCGCACGCCTGGCCAGAGAAACACGGAGCGCGTTATGGTGTAACGACCTGCCGGAACAAACACGATCCCCTCGCGCCCCGCAGCCGAGGCCCTATCGATGGCAGCCTGTAAGGCAGCAGAATTGTCCCCAGTGGTCGCCGGGGCGTCCATATAAATGGCCTTGGGGTCCTCGACGCGGGTTGTGATTATGGAGACGGCGAAGGATGCTGCGCTAAAGCACAACATAACAACGGCCAGAATGGCTTTTCTCATGGCGCTCCCGGGAAATCAGGTCTCGAACTGAACTGCGGAGT
>PMXH01000375.1 GCA_003165855.1 Acidobacteriaceae bacterium
GTACCAGGGGACTAGAATTCGTCTGGGGAAATCTCGCCGGGAAAGCAGACTAGGAGGTCTTTCTTGAGTTCGCCGGATTTCGCTCGCTTCGATGTGTCCTCATTGATGACATCGGGATAGATGCTATCCATGCTCGCAAAGCGCTGGACTTGTTTTTCAAGCGCGTCTTGGGTGGGGCCCCGCTGACGCTGTGCTCGGTACACAGAGTCCAGAAGATCGGTCAAGAGCTTATAGTTCTGCGTGCCTGTGGCAGCTTTGACGTAGCAACTCAAGGTGAACAACTCATGCCCGCTGGGCAACTCCAGTGCGCGTGGCTCAAGCAACACCTCGAACTCATGTCCGCACAACTGAGCTATGTGCGTTGCTGCATTGATGTGTTCAGGGCCTATGAATATTAGCGGGAAGTCATTCGCAGCTTCCTCCAACAGCCCGGCACTATCGAGAAGCCGTTGGCCAGCCTGTCTCAGTTTGCGTTTGAGTCGTTGCTGCCTTTTTGTGTCTTTTGCCAGTTCGGATTGCGTCAATGGCTTGTGACTTGCGACGAGGAAAGCTAGGCGGACGGCAACTTCCGGGTCACCATCCAATGAGGACAGTTTGTCGAGCACGGTTCTGGGGCTGTCTTCGCCAGTGGCGGGACTGTTGCACAGCAGCTTTCCCCAGTTCTCGTGCCACTTGCTCCATCGTGATCGATAGAATTCGTGTCGCCACCAGATATGGGAACCCTTCTCTGTGGTGGTCGGTTTGTTCTCCGGTCCGCTTGCCATAGCGCATCAGGATATCGCACCGTCTGGCAAACGGCACAGGGTGGTATCGAGTCGGGGTCAGGCGAATGGGGATCAGGCTACTGCTCGATGATCCAGCCAGTCGGCGACCTCGTCGGGGTCATAACGCCACTCGCGACCTATTCGGTACGCTGGGACGTGCCCCGCACGAGTCCATTCCCGTAACGTCACTGGATGCACATTGATCAGTTCACATAGTTCAGCGGAGGTCAAAGCAGTATTGCGGCGACGAAGGTAGTTAACGATGTTCACCCTCCTTAGTTACCGAGTCTGGGGGAAAAACCACGATTCGCATCTCGTTCCACCAACGGCTACATCACCGCTGTGGTTGCGACCGGGGCGGTGTCAATCTGCGCGGTCTTAAATGCACTGAAGGTTTTCTCAACTGCCGCTCTCGTTTCAGGCGAATTCAAGTCAGCAATACCGAGATAGCGCATCGTCGTCTTGATGTCTTTGTGACCCAGCAAGTACTGGATGGTCTGAATCTTCGTTGTGCCTGAGAACAGTGTTGCGTATGTTCGACGGAATGTGTGCAAGTCTACGTGGAATGTACCACCCGCACGTTTTGCGATTCGCTGCACGATGCGGAGCAAGTGTTCATCCGGGTTCCCTGCACGATTCGGGAAAATGAGTTTGCAGCCGGGATTCTGTCTCTGGCGTTCGGCAATCGCTGCGATAAGGTCTTGCGGAATCGGAATACGCCGGATGTGCCAATGCTTCGGGTGCCACTTGAGGTGCGGCTTGTCCACGATGTTTAGGAAGCCACTCTTCACGTCACTGTATTCTGCATGAGCGGCTTCGCCGTCACGAACACCGCTCTTCAGGAAATAGTCGAGCGTGAACCGTTCTTCGTCGTTCTTCGCCGCCGCGTAGAGCGCCTTCACCTGCTCTGCCTCGTAATAAACTACAGGCTTTTCGGCGAACTTGGGATACTCGCTTTTCTTCAGCAGACGATTGATGCCGTGTGCGCTAAGAAAAATTACAACGTTGTTCACTTTGTTGAAGTATGTCCGATTTGGATCGCCAGAACGACGCGGCTTACGGGGCGTGCCGTCTTTCCGCAGTTTCGGCGGCTGCTTCCGAAGGCAGCCCATGAAGTCGATCAAGTCCTGCCTTCCAATTTCCCTCAGGAATTTCTTAGCGCAAGACTTGCGGAACTCTTCGACCGCAGCCTTGTAAGCGCGGATGGTTTTCGGGTCTTTCCCCTGAGAGTGAAGGTTCTTGTAGTACTGCTCGACAGCATCGTCCATGCTGAGCTTGCTTGTTTCCGGTTTCGAGTTGACAGGCGTTTGAGGAACGACCTGCCGTTCCCGGTCCCGCAGCCATCGTTTCTTTTCCTCCAGCTTGTCCAATGCAACGTAGGGGTCTTTGCCAACCAGCACGAACTGCTGTTTGCCGCCATCCGCACCGAAGCGGACGTAGTAGACACCATCTCTGTGATGTTCAGGTTCGCCATTGACTATTGCATATTGAGGCTTGAGGCGACCCTTGGACTGGTAAGCAGCCTTGCAGTACCGCCTCTTGCCGTCGGCGGTCGTGATGCGGATGTATAGCGTAGCGGTGCGGTTTGCCATGAGATTCCCTTGAACCCAAATACTGCGAATCAGGGAACTCTCACGATTCTTAGTAACCGGAACCGCTCAAAAATAGTAACCAGTGCGCGGAACCAGCATGTTTGGCTGCGATTTGAGAATTGGCGGAGAGAGTGGGATTCGAATTTACTCGAAAACGTAGTTTCAACAACATAGAGCGCACGGCGGGCAACGTAAAGCAGTAGAAGGCAGTGGTAAGCAGTGCTAACGGATCACAAACGGATCACGGCCCAGGGATCACTTGAAAAGCGCCAACGAGGCGGCCGACATTGATGTTCTGACCGTGTCATTTCCTGTCGAGGAGGCCCACCCTTAACAAAACATGCGCCTGCCACGCCGACATGATCGACGTAGTCTGGAGTCGCAGACTCACTCATTAAGGCTTCCTTTTAGTCGCCAGGAACGCCATGAAGTTTCGGACCTCGTCCCATTCCTCGCCCGAGAACTGCGCGCTCTGAGCCATTGCTTCGACGTCACGCGGGATGACGCGCGGGGTTTTCCCGGCTTTCTCTTTTAGGTATCCAGCCGCGACCAGAAGCGATTCGTATGGTGTGCCATAGAACTTCGCTAGCTTCTGCAGAAC
>PMXH01000082.1 GCA_003165855.1 Acidobacteriaceae bacterium
TGCTGGATTCGATCCCGCAGAAATCACCTCGCTCCAAACTCGAAACTCACCGCGAACTCATCCGCCAGCTTCGGCGCAAGGGCTGCACCTACCGCGACATCGTCCGCATTCTTCACGAGCGTGTAGGCCTCGACGTAGCAGTCAGCACGATTCACTCCTTNNCAAGGAGGATCGCGATGAACGCCCAAACAAAGAACAAGCGAGTCGTTTTCACGATGGGTGGCAAAGGCGGAGTTGGCAAGACCGGCCTGATGGTCGCCCTGGCCGAGTGGTTCGAAGCCCATCAGATTCCGTTCACACTGCTCGACCTCGATACAGAAAACAAGGCACGGGGCTCGCTCAAGCACTTCTTCAACGGGTCAGTAGCCAAGGTGAATATTCACACGCCAGCCGGTCTCGACGCGTTCGTAGATCACCTCGAATCCGGCGCGGCGATCATCCTCGCCGACATGGGAGCCGGTTCGGGGCAAGTAGCGAGTGATTGGTTCGACGCGATGTATGACGATGTCTCGGCAACCGGCGCGCGTTTCACTGCTGTAGGCGTTGTCACACCAGACCCGGCAAGCGTTGAGAGTGTCCTTGCCTGGGCCAACCGACTGCAGGAGCGGACGCAGTATCTGATTGTCCAGAATGCGACAAGTCCTCAGGCAGACTTTAGCTATTGGGACTCAGCTGAGCAGGCCATTCGTTTCCGCGAAGCGCTATCGCCGAGCGTGATTCGTATGGAATTTCGTTTGGCAGAACTGGAGAACCCAGCACGGCAACACGGAGTCCGGCTAGGTCAGGTTGCCACGAGGCAGAATGCCGTCAACGAACTGAAGCGTGCTTCCATAGTGATGCGTGCCGAAAGTTACCGGCGACGGCTCTTCTCCGAATTCGACCGGGCAAAGGAGATATTTCTCCCATGAACGCCGATCAGGAACTCCTAAAGCTGGCGGGCGCTGAGTCCGAGAACCAAAGCCTGTTCGATGAACTGGCAGGACTAGTGCCCGCTGAACGACAAGCGGAATACTATAGGGTCATCGCGCACACTCGCACCCTCAGCCCAAACGACGAGGTGCTCCGCGTATTGGAAGCGATGGGCATCCTGGCGCTTCTCACCCGAGAAACGCCCACTGCCATCGCGGCGGAACGGAAGTCTTTGCAGAAGATTCTAGAAAATGCTCTATCTAAGGCCGGTGAAGTCGAGAAGCGAATGGCAGCATACACGTCACGGCTTGAGTCACGCATTGCGCAATTGCCGAAGGAATTGGAAACAGGTTTGGACCCGCCACGCATAGCGAAACTGCTGTGCGAGAGCCTGCGACAGTGCTTCCAGCAGTCAGGTCTGCCGGATACGGCAAAAACACTTGACCAGTCCTGTTCTGAAATGAACTCCGTTCAGGAGCAACTTGTGAACGTGCTACGAGAAGTGGCTCACCCTGACATCGGAGTGATCGAAAAGGTCAGAAGCGCCAACGACTCGCTCCTGCGGAGCATGACCACGAGGGCGCAGAAGATGGACGATTTCCTTGTTAGGCTGGAAAAGCAGGTCTGGGCTATTTGGCTGCCCGTCATTGCCAGTGCTGCTCTAGCACTGGGATTCGCGTTGGGTACGTGGTTTGCCAACGTGCGACAAGGAACGCCGGAAACGTCAAGTGCCACTCAATCACAACAGATGCCAACGTCGGAAGTTCCTGCGCAGCAAGTCGTTCCGCAGCGGAACACAAAGCATCATTGAAACGGGGCTAGGTCACCAGGGAGTTCACAAGAGACATGCCGAACATATGGTTCACCGCAGATTTTCATTTTGGGCATAGCAACATAATCCGTTACTGTAATCGACCGTTTCGAAGCGTCGAGGAAATGGATCAAGCGATCCTCGACCGTCTCAACGCCTCGGTTAAGGCCAATGACATTCTCTATTTCCTTGGAGATTTCTGCATCGGGAGCAAGGTGAGAGCTCTGGAGCATCGCAAGCAAATTCGCTGCAAGAAGATCTTTGCGGTGCCGGGCAATCACGACAAACAAATTCGTAAGCTGACCGAGGAGTTCTCTTGGCTCAGCAACCTTGCGGAAATCTCTATACATGGCCAGCCCGTCGTGATCTGTCACTATGCCATGCGGGTCTGGAATCGCTCCCATCATGGAGCGTGGCACCTGTACGGACATTCTCATGGGAACCTCCCCGACACACCTACTTCCCTTTCGATGGATGTCGGCGTTGACACTCACGATTTCCAGCCGTGGCATTTCGACGAAATCAGTTCGCTCATGAGCAATCGAATAACCGTCCGAAAGGAAAAGCAAAAGAGTGACTCATCGAACTAGAAGAAGGACTAAGAATTCGTGCTGCGTCGTTCGAAATCCCCTAGATGCAGGATGTTCCGTACGCTTTGGGATCATTGGGCTTGACTCACCTTAGTGTACGCAGTACACTATCGATGTGGTGCCAATTCTTGATCGCCGCGATCGCATCGTAAACTGCTTCTCGGGCAGCGCCAGCGAGAGTCTGTACTACATCACCGTGCTCTCGAACTTAGTCCGCGGGTACGATAAGTACGCTCGTATCTACGACAAATCCAATATTCTAGAAAGTACTTACCCAAATCGCTTCTTCCTGCTGTCGAAGCATGAGATCGGTGTGGGCATCGCCAAAGCATCCAGACTCCTTCACAAAACCGGACTTCTTGGCGATCAGCTCATCGCGCTTGAGACACACGCCGGCGCTGAGGAACTTTATCCAAATCAGGGATCTGGGCGAGGGCGATTCGTGGAACGGAGTTACATCACTCTAGACGCGGTGCATCTAGTAGATGATTGCGGGAATCTTACCAGCATCCGTCTCGAAGAAGCATGTGCTCGCTCGCTAAGGCTTCACATCCAGACAAAAGCACAGTACGAGCAGTTAACACCACGATCGCTGTCAGTACTCCCGGTAGCCAGGGCATGTCAGGCGCATTGTCCTTTTTGCTTTTCGAAAGCGTCGATCTCGGCAGAAACGGAGTCGAAACAAATTGACTGGCGACGCATTTCCGAAGTTCTTCACCAGAGTCGGGTTCGCGGAGCCAGCAGAGCAGTAATTACTGGCGGAGGCGAACCCTCATTGCTCGGAGATTGTGATCTCGATCGTTTGATCCGCGAGGCAGCCGCTGTCTTCCCCAAGGTTGTATTCATTAGCAACGGGTTCAAATGGGGACACATGACTGACCAGGCCCGAGCAACTGCGCTGCATGATCTTGATGACGCTGGGCTCTCGGTACTGGCGATCTCTCGACACCATTTTGATTCCGAGCATAACTCCTCACTCATGAATCTCCCGACTAGGAGTGAGGCGATCGCAAGAACGTGGTCGACGACTTTGCCGAATCTCAGTCGGCTGAAGCTTCGGTGGATCTGCGTTCTGCAACGTGGAGGAATCAATGACCGGAACTCACTCGAACAATACCTCGATTGGGCAGTGGAAGGAGGGGTTGAGGAGATCTGCTTCAAGGAACTGTATGTATCGACCAGTGTTGAGTCGGAGTACTATGACCGGGCTTCGAACGACTGGAGCGCCGACAACCAAGTCCCTCTTCGCGTCGTTTTAGAGCTCGCACAGGATGCGGGATGGTCCCTGGTAGAGCAGTTGCCTTGGGGAGCCCCTATTTTTAAGGGAGATTGGCGCGGCCGCCGCGTGCGCGTGGCAGCTTATACCGAGCCTAGCCTTCTGTGGGAGTTGACGAACGGAATCTGTCGCAGCTGGAACCTCATGGCTGATGGTCGGTGTCTGGCGTCTTTGGAAGATCGGAAGAGTGAGGTGCTCGTCAATGAACTACGCAACTTACAAACAGTTTCGTGACGAGGTGCTCGGCGAAAAATGCCCTCTGCGGCTTGACTGCATGAATCCGGTTCAAGCGCTCGCGGACTGGGCAAAAAGGCCGGAGTGGGAGCAGCCTTTACCAACGGGCCCGATGGGGGCAGTTGACGCATGGTCGCGAGCCACACGAATCATTCTTGATCGGGAGAAGACCGTCGTCGCTCTTGGTGTTCGCGATCTCCTTTCAGCGACGTTCTCTTGTGTGCAAGAACGCAACCAAGAGCTATGGCTGCCAGAGGATGTCTATCCGATCTACTGGGAGCTTGCGAAACATACCGATGTTCGTGCGCGGGCATTTACGACGCTCCCCAGACCCGACTGGACATTTCTCGCGCAAACTGGTGAATGCGCCGCGGTTTTGGTTCCGGCTCCTCTGTCGCCAGTCGGCCGTTTGCCAACCGACGCCGAAATTAACGCTCTTTTCCGCTGGCTGAGAGGTTCCCGACGTAGGCTCCTGATCATCGACGCTGTTTACACTTTCGACTTCAGCGTGGGGCGTGCTCTTTCAGATTCGCTTCTCGCTGACAATCAATGCCTCGTGCTCTGGTCGTGTTCCAAGTCATGGCTCTATCCAGGAGTCTTGGGGTTAGCGCAGGTGCCTGCCAGTCTTGCACCGGGCCTGCGGAGCCGCGTTTCTCTTCCCTCTGATATCGAGGTTGGCAGGGTCATTGCCATGCTGGAAGGCCGCCCGGACCTTCCCCGAATGCAACAGGAAGCCTTCGACCGCGAATGGCGCCGGCTGGCCCCATGCCTCCGCTCCGCAAGCCCCGATTGGCAGCCGCCGGCCACTGGCTATTTTTCGGTGGTATCAGCTCCGTTCATGCGGCTACTCGAAGAGCACGGTATTCTCTCCGTCCCCGCTACTGTCTTCGGATCACGCCGCAATGACCTTTCGATCGTAACGTGCCTTCATGACCTAGTCGCAAATAGTGCAGGCAACAACTTCAAAATCTGAATCTGAAGAGTTTACCGTGTCCTTTAGCTATCAATTCCCGCGTCCGGCGTTGACGGTAGATTGCGTCATCTTCGGTCTCGACAACGAAGGTCTGATGGTCCTTCTGATCAAGAGAGGCCTCGATCCCTTCCGCGGCCGCTGGGCTCTTCCGGGTGGCTTCGTTCATATCGATGAGACCGTGGACGAAGCCGCTCGACGCGAGCTTCGAGAAGAGACTGGCCTTCAGCGCGTCTTCTTAGAGCAACTTTACACTCTCGGTGATCTCGACCGTGACCCGCGGGAAAGGGTGGTAACGATCGGCTATTATGCCTTGATCAATCTTCATGATCACCGACTAAAGGCCGCCTCGGATGCAGCGAATGCCGCCTGGTTTGATATCGTCGATTTACCACGCCTAGCGTTTGATCACGATGCCATTATCGAAATGGCTCTGAAGCGTCTGAAGAGCAAGGTCCGCTACTGCCCCATTGGCTTCGAGCTGTTACCTCGAAAATTCACACTTTCGCAGCTACAGCGTATGTACGAGACGGTCTTGGCACGTCCCCTCGACAAACGCAATTTCCGTAAGAAGGTGCTACAGTTGGACATGCTGGAGGAACTGGACGAGGTGGAAC
Organism: Acidobacteriaceae bacterium; assembly: GCA_003165855.1. Taxonomy (GTDB): domain Bacteria; phylum Acidobacteriota; class Terriglobia; order Terriglobales; family Acidobacteriaceae; genus Sulfotelmatobacter. Next base: position 5,408 of record PMXH01000082.1, read on the forward strand.
AAGATGTAGCCCACCGAGCAGCACGTCTTTATCGATTCAACGAGGCGAAGTATGTCAAGGCGACGGAGCAAGGGTTCAACTTCGAAATCTGAGTCGCTGTCATCGCATTGCTGGGCCGCGATGCTGTCACGCCGTAGTAGCAGGTGGCCGCGGGTGCATCGTGTTCAGCCTCGTGGGTGAACGTCTCACTTCTTAAGAGCGGGATGGTTCTTGGTAATCCAGTATTCGACCTGGCTGTAAAACTCGGCTGCCTGGACTAGGATCTCCTTCGCTTCCGTCTCCGTCGCAACGTTGGAGAAGGTGTAATCGATAGTATTTCGCTTTCGCCGACAGGTTTCAAAATAGTCGGCGTACTTGTCCTCCGGTTTGCCCAACACAAGTTTCGTACTCTCTAGCGACACCCGGTGGTGTCCGACCTTGCTCACGATCCGATACCCCGCACAGGCTATGGCCATATTCGCAGCCTGGAGTGCAGCGTTGTAGGCAGTCGCGAATCTCCGATCTGCGGAAAGCCCGGCAAGGCTCGCGTCTGCGAGGTCGCGGGCGATCAAGGCTCTCATATTGTCCAATTCGTTCTTGGAGGTTTTGTGCTTCTGGGCGTCCTTATTTGCCAACAATTTCGTCCAAGTCACTCTGGCCTCCTTTCACAAACTGTTTCCGTCCTCGTAAAACGGCGACAAGGAAATGGTCGCCCGATTTGATTTTCTCCCGAAACTCCTCTGGGGAATAGGCCGTGACGTTGACCTCCCTTCCCAGCCGCGCCTCCGCCTTGCGGAGCACTGGCGACAGGTCAGCTAGCCCTGCTCTGCCAATGACCATCACATCCACGTCACTCATCGCGTGTTCCCGGCTTCGTGCCACAGAACCATAGATAAAGGCACTCTGAATCTTGTTCCCAAACGGTTTTAGCATCTGCTCCAAGATCGGAGCCAGCCCTGCAGTTTTGTCGAACAGTTGCTGCAGGTCTCGGAACACCGGGGACTNNAGTTCCGAAAGATACCACCACTTATCTGGCTGGCCGAGCGTAGCCGCGAGCACGCCCTGCCGTACTTGTGGGAACAGCGCAGTCAGCACAGAAGAGTTACGCATAATGCGTATATTATTACGCATTATGCGTAAGCGTGTCAACCGGCAAACGAACCAGAGTTGTCTGCGGCGAGCGTTGAGTAATCTAAAGCGGCAGTTCAGATTACTCATATCCATTCGAATGAGAATCGGACGCAATTCGAACGAACTCGAATACTGTTCGACATCGTGCGAGCAGCGTTCGCTAGTCCCCGGACGGCCTGCACCGACCTAAGCCGAAGGCTTAGGGATGG
>PMXH01000569.1 GCA_003165855.1 Acidobacteriaceae bacterium
ATACGTAAAGAACCAAAGTTGAAGCGCCGAGCGCCGGGCTAATCACAGCCTGATTCTAGTTAGAGAAAGCTCAGTTGAGACGGAAACCCGTCCGCACGAAAGGGAGTGTTTGCAGAAACGGGGCGCGGGTTCAAAACGGGAGGAAGCCCGGAGCCTCTGCTCTACAGGCGCGCACAGCCTTGAAGCTTCTATTGCACCAGACGGTAGAGGTCTATGCCGCCATTGTAATTGGGCACGTAGATTTGGCCTCCGTCAATCACGGGAGGATCAAACTTGTTGAACAGAAACTGGACACCCCAGCGTTGCGAGTCCCATAGAACCTTCAGTGATCGATCCGCTGCGAGGTGTACGGCGTCGTAGACGAGCAAACGGCCGTTCACCACCTGCGCATTGGCGTCGCCGTATGGAATGGTGCAGACGAGGATCGCCGAATTAGGATCTGCTCCATTGCTCGATCCGGAACAGAACCCACCTGGCATTCCTCCTGGAGGATTGCCCCGCACGTCGGCGCTGGCGTATTCGTTGCTTTCTGCAAGATAGGTTAAGCTTCCCGTCGAGCTGACGGACCATTTATGCAGTTGCGAATTCTCACCCCAGGCGAAAATCGTCCAGGATTGCAGCGTTGGATCGAAGAACTGCACCGGAGTCATGTGGAGATGTGCCGTGTCGCCCCAGGGAAAGAAGTTCAAGGTGCGAGGATCGGCTGGACAGGGATCAACCGGTCCGGGACTCATGGTTAGCCAGACAGGAGGAGCTGCAAGTCTTGCGCAGTTCGCTTTAGGGTTTGCGAGGTCGGCCTGCGTCGTTCCGCCCAGGGCTGACGTTTTGATCGGAAAGGCGATTCCGTCTTTCCCGGTGGCAATACAGACTCCAATCGAGAAGAGGCAGGCCGGGCCCGCCGATCCCCAATCTTCGTCCGACCAATTGCCGGCGGCCATCTGCGGGTAGACCAGGAGAACCGGCGTGCCTTGATCGTTGACCATCGGCACCAGTTTTGCATCCTTCAGCGACATGTTCATGCGGCTGCCAACTGGCTTGATCGCTTCGGAGGGAGCGCTCACTCCGGCCAGCTTCATGGCCGCCATCGCCGCCGTCTGCCCGGTTCTGGCGAAGTCCGTCCATGGCGTCCAGTGGTCGACGACCCGCAGCGTAGCAGCGGTTCCTCCGGACGGAGGCGTGTACTTCAGTTTGAGAAACGACTCACCCCACTGACTCGAACCGTCGAAGTCGCCATTTCCGGTGGTGACGTAGAGGTAGCCTTGCGCGTCTGCGGCGGCGCCTTGCCCCGCCATCCATACACCAGCGCCCTCACCTGCGGTCAACGCCAGCATCGCGCTCACCGTGTTGCTTGCGACATCGAAGGCGAAGCAGTAGCCAGAGGCACCGGCGCCAGTTTCGTAGGTCGTCCCTGAACAGCCAAAGACCGTTTTCACCCCGTTGACATTGGTCTCCACCAGAGAGGATCGCTGTTTGCGCATGGCCGTGTTAAAGTCCTGGGTTCCACTCTTGCCCTGGATCAGCACTGATGGAACTACCTGAGTGCCATCCGTCACTTTCAGAACGAACATAAAGTAGCGTGCCGTTTGCGGGTTGCCGGTTTTATCCGGAGAAACCCAACACACCTGATAGAGGATCTGCGTGTCTGGGTCGATCACACCGGTGGAGAGGCATCCCCAGAATTGGTTGATTTGGTGGCTATCGATATTTTGTGATCCAGTGACCGGCGTTCCGAGCGTGACCTGCCAGATGCCGGAGCCATCGTGGGCGTCAACTCCACGCACGATGTCAGCCATGGAGGGAAGCACCATCACGTCGCGGGTTCCGCGCTTGGTCTTCACGTTCGGCAAGATAAGTGGCTGCGCTTCGACGCCACGGGCATCGCCGATTACCGGAATAATGGTCGCGCGGATAATTCCTTTAGACGCAACCGACGCCTGCGTCAGTTGCGTTTCGTGAGGATTCCAACCGCTTCTTGAGTTATCCGCGGAGCGGGTGATCCACGGCACCATGGTTTGGGGCAGGCAGTTCATGGGGGCCGCGAAAAGGAATGCGCAGATGAGCAGGCATACATGAGAGGGTTTCATGTGTCCTCCTAGCAGGCAATCGAAGCGCGAATCGAATGGGAATTCGAGGGCGCTTAGCAATGATCATTCGAGCGGCTGGATAAGTCCAACCTGTCAATGGACCAGTGCATATCTAATTGTGTTCCTGGAAGTCAGAACGTATCACAGGGCTAGGCGAGGTTCAACGCCATCGTAAGTCGGGATGGTGCTTGAAAGTGCGCGAGTGACCTATAATCTCCCGGCATGAGCGCGGGTATAATCCGCGGCACGGAGAAAGTCAGCGATGTGTTTTTCAGCCACAGCGAACTTTGTGGGCAGCGGAGTACTGGGAGCCGTGGGCGTGGTCACATTCACCAAGGTGAAGCACCGGCGGGAACTGCTTTTCGCGGCGCTGCCTTTGCTATTCGCCATCCATCAGTTCATCGAGGGATTCGTGTGGCTGGGATTGGATGGGATACTCTCGCCCACGGTGGCCCACAACATGGGCGCGGCGTTCATGCTATATGCGCAGGGATTGCTGCCTTTCCTGCTACCGCTTAGCGTGCTGCTGTTCGAGCCCACCGCAAGGAGCCGCAGGCGGATGCTGCCGTTTCTGGTGCTGGGTGGAGCAACCACGCTCTATATATTGTGGGCGTTGACGGCATTCCCGACCCAGATCTACGTCAGAGGAAACAGCATCGTGTACATCAATCANNACTTTTTGGCCAGCCAACCTGGTGATTCTTTTGGTTGTGATGGAGGTCAAGCGCTACGCGTTTACCTCGCTGTGGTGTGCGTACGCGGCGGTGGCAAGCGTGATCATCCTGGCCTACTTCTGGAGGAGCCGCGGAGACCGACCATTTCTCTACGCGTAGCGCCCGGGTCGGGCGCCATTCACATCGAGTAGCAGTGATCAGTGGTCAGTACCCCGAGCGAGAACCTGGGCAAGGTCTTGCTGGCCACTGATCACTGGCCCCAGGCCACTTTTTTAAAGCGGTGGGGAGCTAGGTGCCACTTCCCACGGGTCCATAACAGCGAACCCGATCCGTCAATCACGCTTGCTACTCGCCCCCAGCGATAATCACAACCACGAAGAGAATCTCAAGAGAACTCTCGCTCACGGAGAACATCTCAACTGAACCTCGCATCCCAACGTCGATGAAGTCCCTGCTCACGCCCGGCATTTGTCTGCTGGCGGTTGCGGCGCTACTGCACACAGGCCTGCTCAACCCCAGCGTTGCGCTCATCACGTTTGCCTTTTACGGTGGGTTGATTGCAGGCCTTCTGATGGCTTGGCGATTTCATTCCAGCCGCATCTTCTTTGCCTTAGTGGTTTTGTTCCTCGCCCAGCAGGCAATTTCATATTTCTCCGGAGGACACGTCCCCGCCAGTCCGGGAAGCACCGCTCTCGCCGCAGTTGGTCTGCTCTTGCCTCTCAACTTTGTTCTGCTCTCATTTGAGCAAGAGAAGGGATTCACCTTTTCCAACGTTGCGCCTGCGGGGTTGTTGTTATTCGTTCAATCCGTTTTTGTGGCCGTGCTCTGCCGGCCTGAGCCGCTCGCCGCCGCGCAACACGCACTGCGGCATCCTCAGGCGGCAGGACCATTGCCTTTCGCCACGATGCTAGCGTTCGCAGCCGCGGCAGTGGTGCTGCTCATTCGCTTTCTGCTGTTTCATAAGCCCGCGGAGAACGGCCTGCTCTGGGCGCTGGCGGCTGGCTTTCTGGCACTGCGCTTTGGAGGTGTGGGACGCCTAGCCTCCGCTTACTTTGCCACGGCGGCGTTTCTGCTGGCGCTTTCCATCGTCGAGACTTCCTACCTGCTCGCCTATCACGATGAACTGACCACACTGCCTTCGCGGCGTGCCTTCCATGAGGCGTTGCTTCGCGTGGTACCGCCTTACTCCATCGCGATGGTGGACATCGATCACTTCAAACGATGCAACGACACCTACGGTCATGCCACGGGAGATCAGGTATTGCGTCTGGTCGCTTCGCGGCTGGCGCGAGTGTCGGGCGGAGGGCAGGCCTACCGCTGTGGGGGAGAGGAATTTGCGGTTTTATTTCCCGGCAAGACCACCAGCGATGTTTTGGAACATCTGGAGAAGCTGCGTGCCGGCATTGAGGCCAGCACGCTTCGTCTCCGCGGCAAAGATCGCCGACAGGACGCGCGTGGTCCGGATCGCCGCAGTTCACGCGGTCGTGGGCGCAGCCCGAACGGCAAGACCATCCGCCAGGTTTTGAGTCCCACTTCGGTCACGGAGATTTCGGTCACGGCGAGCACTGGGGTTGCCACCTCAAGGCAGGATTGTTCTGCGGAACAGATCGTGCAGGCAGCCGATAAGGCGCTCTACCGCGCCAAAGCTGCGGGACGCAACCGGATCGAAACAGCCTCTTCCCCCCGGCGCCGAGTGCGTACGAAAACCGCCGGCATCGCCTGAGAGGCGCTGCAACTTTTCATTCGAGGGTTCCGAGGAAGTATTCGTGCGCTTCAGCCGGGCGGTCTTGAAACGTCCGGCCCGGACCGTCACTTCAGGGCGGGAAACATGACGCCCCGGGCTCGTACGTTTTCGCAAGCACCACAGGCCGTGCGGTCAGCCCGCGGTCGAGGGTGGGATCGAGCTTTTCCGGCCACTGCCGGCACAGGCCGGACACTTCAACCGGATAAATGCTATGCCCTCGGACTTACCGCTGATGTCCACAGGCTGGGCAATGTATCCGGTACCGCCGCAGCGCGGGCAGTTCTTCGGATCCACTCATCCCCCTCAGTTGGCAATGAGTTTTTCACCAATTCGGGTTGGCCGCGGTAAAAAGTTAATTGTGTTACGAAACACGAACATGGGCCGAGGATGCGCGGGTGCGGGAGCGCCGGACGGATTCACTCCGCGCTAGGACGCGCCGATCAGTTCTACTCCCAGGGTAGCCAGAACGACGTCTTCGTTCGACGAGAGGCCGCTGACCGCGACGGCACCGACGACTTCGCCGTTCTTCCAGACTGGAATGCCGCCGCCCCAGCCGACATATTTCGGATCTCCGTAGTAGGCAAT
>PMXH01000138.1 GCA_003165855.1 Acidobacteriaceae bacterium
GCGCAGGAGACTGGAGTGCCGCACGCTTTTGGAGTGCTTACTTGCGAGACTTTGGAGCAGGCCATTGACCGGGCTGGGCTGAAGATGGGGAACAAGGGATTTGAGGCGGCGCTGGCGGCGGTGGAGATGGCGTCGTTGAAGCGGGCTATCGGGCCTCGGGCTTCGGGCTTCGGCGGTCAGCGGTCGGGTCGCGACCATCAGTTATCCGCTGTCGGCAGAAAGCAGATTCCTCGCTTCGCTCGGAATGACAAAATGAATGCTCGGAATGACAAATCTAAGAAGAAGACGAGGCGCAAGTAGTCCATCCTTACAGTAGACTGGCAACTGGCCACTGATCACTGGCCACTGCTTCTATGGGTACACGGCGAAAATCTCGGGAATTGGTGCTGCAGATGCTGTTTCAGGCAGACATGGGCAAGCAGACGGTGGAGCATGTGCAGAGTACGTTTTGGGCGGAGCATGGCGGGACCAGCGCGGAGGTGCGCGGGTTTGCGGAAGATCTGTTCCGGGTGGCGACGGACCGGCTCACGGAGATCGACAAGCTGATTGAAGGTCACGCGGAACACTGGCGGATGGAGCGCATGGCGGCGGTAGATCGCAACCTGTTGCGGGCGGGAGTGGCGGAGTTTCTGGCCTATCCGGATACGCCGCGGGCGGTGGTGATCAACGAGTCGCTGGAGATTGCGCGGAAATTTTCTAGCCTGGAATCGGTGCAGTTCGTGAATGGGGTGCTCGACAGTGTGGCGAAAGAGCTGGGGAAGACGGCGTAAGAGAAATTTGTAATTTTGTAATCGGGTAATTTTGTAATTCGAACCGCTTTAGTTTCTACCGACCTGCGCGATTGGCCAATCGCCAATCCTTACTAGCCTGAGGGAGGCTCCCAGAAAAAAAGTGCGGCCGCAGGGGCTGAAGCCCGCCTCGGTTGGATACTTTACGCGGCGCTGAAGCGCCGCTCTTCCACGTTACTGCCTGCATCTCCGCAGCTTCTTACTGCTGGCCGCTGATCGCACAGATATGAGCACCCTAGGGTTGCACGGCGACTATGTTCAGTGCGCAGGTGAATGAGGAGTAGCAGAAGCTACTGGAAGAGTCAGGGAGTTCGGTAAAGGGGATTTCCATGACGTCCTTAGCGAGAGTTGTGTTCAGTTCGTGCAACACGTTGTCGGTACCGGCGACGTAGAGCAGCGTGCCATCGGCGGTCAGGTCGGCGGCGAGGGGCGCGGCGCCGCCGGTGAGTGGAATGGCGGCGGTTACCGATTGGGTGTCGAAGCTGTAGATCAGGACACCGACGTCGGTGGTGACGATGTAGACCTGAGTGGCGTCAGGCGAGAGGAAGAAGTTGATGGGGTGGAAAGTGCCCTGGCCGATATCGATGTGAATTGGTTCGAAGGGCGTGTTCTGTGGGGCTGGGGTGTGGGCGATGGTGACGGGCTGATGACAAAGCGAGGTGAAAGGCGGCTGAGAGGCATTGGTGGCGATAATGTCGATGCCGGTGTTGTCGATGCCGAAGAAAAAGTCGAGGCCTGCCGTTTGCAGAATCTGCGGGACGGCAGCGTTGCCCATAGGGACGTTGCCCGAGGGGAACATTTTTAGGAACAGGGGCGGACCGGGCAGCGTCCCGGCCGAGAGGGGCGGGCTTAGAAGCGAATTGTCGCAGGTGTTGTAGATGGCAAGAGTGCCGGGAACACTTCCTCCCGAGAGCAGGGCGAACGAGCCGGTGGAAGAGAATGCGACGGCGTTGGCGGGCGGGGACAAAGGAATTGCCTGAAGCGCCTGCAGGTTCGAGTAGATATATAGCGTGTTGCCACCGTCGCCGAGGATGAAGGCTTCGAGGCCATCGGGTGAAAAGGCCGCGGCGATCGCGCTGTTGATGTTCTCAGGGATTGAGGACGCCCCGGAACCGGTATTGACGACGTATACCTGATTGGGAGTGGAGACGGTATCGGAGAAGATGGCCTGGGTGCCAGTGGGAGAGACGGCGAGGATCCTGCCGGTGACGAGGCCGAGGGTGGTGGCAGCAGCGGGCAGAGGTGTGAAGGGGCTGGTGGAAGAGGAGCCGATGCTAGAAGTAGTGATGAGGAAAGCGCCGTACTGGCTGCCCATGTAGGCCTTGTCTCCGGCTGGGTCAAACATCAGGGAATTGGGCGGAGTGGGCAGAGAGGTGGGGCTGGCCGCGAGATTCTTGGAAGTGGAAATGTCATAAAGAGCGACGCCGCAGATGGCATTGCTGGAGCAATCCTGGCTGGTAGCCAGAACGCTGGACGCGACGGGAGTGCCGTTCACTAATCCGGAGATGGCGGTGACGGGATAGACGGGCTGAGGGATGTAGGGCGCGGAAAGTCCCAAGGGGTTCAGCGGGAAACCGATGTTGCAAAACGGTGGTGTGCAGGAGGCGGTGACGGCCGCGGCTCCAGGCTGTTTCAGGGTGAGGGCACAGGTCGGGCCGGGGGCGCATCCTGCGGTGGCGCTGCCGGCGGCAACGACGGCGGGCTCGGAGGAAGTCCAAGTTAAGGGGGCCTTGGGCACGATACAGCCTTGGACGTCGACGGCGGTGGCGGTGACGATTTCCGACCCTCCTTTCGCATTTGCGACAAAATTTGTCTGGCCGGTGTATTCGCCGCTGGAGCTGACGTTCAGCGCGATGCATTGCACCGGGCAGGTTTCGAAATAATAAGGCTGGCCGGAGACTCCCGCGGCGGAAGCGATGATTTGGGTCTGCCCCGGGATGGTGGGCGATGCGGTCGCCTGGTTGGTGGGCACGTTGAGGGTGTTGGAGGTCACGATGGGAATGACCTTGACGACAGTGCTATTGGCTTCCGACCAAGTAAAGGGCCCGATCAATGCGGTGATGTCGTTTCCGTAGTTGTCGAAGGCAGTGGCTTGCAAGGTCTGGATCTGGTTCTGCGAGAGACAAAAATTGGTGGGCGTGAAGGTTTTGTGGCAAGCGGCGGGAAGAGCGATCTGCGTGGGGCAGGCCGGTGGGGGAGCATTCACGGGCGTGACTACGCTGACTTGAATGCTGGCGACGGGTGGATGGACGAAGACGTAGGTAGGCGGGCTGGTCTGTCCAAGGGCGGAGGCGATGACCTGAACTACGCCGGAGGCTCCAGGAGTGCAGACACTGAAATAGGGGGCGTTCCAAGTACCGGCACAGGCGAACCCGTTGGGAGAGACGGAGAGGATTCCGGGCGAGCTAGTGGGAGCTAAGGAGTAGGTGAACGTAGCATTGATGCTTGTGTTTGCACCGTTCACGGCGCTGGCGATGAACAACAGAGTGGCGCCCATTTGCAGAGAGGTGCTGACGGAGGGACTCAGGGTGATTCTGGCGGGAAAGGGCGAGGCGCCGGGAGGTTTGTGGCCGCCGCAACCCGGTAAGAACAACAAAGATAGTGAGATTGTGATGACGACCGCGGCCGACTGACTGCAACGCAACCTTCCCATGCACCCTCTCGTCGCCGCGCGGTATGAAGCGCATGCGAGCCATTCGTCAGGAATTAGAACGGAAAACTTGTATAGTAGAGGCTGGAGCCGGATTCAGCAAGCGGACGGCGGAAGCCCCTTCATAACCGGTGAAGATGACGAACCGATGAGCCTCGTCGGTTCGGGTAGGCAGTGGGATGCAAAAACATGGGTTGACGATGTTTCGGCTGAGTTGCTATAGTAGTTTGGTTCCGCGAGTTAATCCAAGCTTGCTGTATGCCGCCAGGTTCTACGGAGTATCGTGTGGACTTGGGGCCAGGCTTTTGAGAAATGCGTTTCCGGACTGAGTGTGAGTCGGGAGACATTCCTCGCTGAAATATTCCTGCGCTGCCTTTCGCCCTCGGGCTGCTGGCGCACCTAAAGATTAGGCGCGAGAGTGGTCTGCGGAAGGATATGCAGGATAGAGCTGGCGATACGGAGTACCCCCGGAGTTTTGGCCGGGTGCCACCGTCGACAGCGCAAATCTAGATCGGGAACCCAGAATCCCTCTCCGCGATGCGGTGTGCGGCGAGAAGCATGGCGGTCAAATTAGGCCTGCCAGCCCGGATCGCGTGGCTAAGGACCGGGAAAGCGGATGGTGCTGTGCGCTGCCCGCCCGCAAGGGCAGGTTTTGGTGTGCGGCAAGGAGCGGCAGAGAGTGCCTACTTTTAATCAGTTAGTGCGTGATGGCCGCAAGCGGCCACGGTATAAGACGGCGAGTCCGGCGCTGCAGGGATGTCCGCAGAAGCGCGGGGTCTGCACGCGCGTGTACACGCAGACACCGAAGAAGCCGAACTCGGCGTTGCGGAAAGTGGCGCGAGTGCGCCTGACCAATGGGATTGAAGTGACGACCTACATCCCCGGGGTTGGGCACAATCTGCAGGAGCACTCGATTGTGCTGATCCGCGGGGGCCGCGTGAAGGACCTGCCGGGCGTGCGCTATCACGTGATTCGCGGCACGCTGGATGCAGTGGGCGTGGCCGGACGTCAGCAAGGAAGATCGAAGTACGGCGCCAAGCGCGCGAAAAAGGGCGGAGATAAGAAATAGTTGGTAGTCAGAAGTTCTAGCTAAAAGCTAAGAGCTAGGAGCTAAAAGCTTAATGCCTCGCAAAGGACATACAGTAAAGCGGACCGTGCCAGCCGATGCCGTTTATGGCTCGAATCTGGTGACGAAGTTCATCAACTCGATGATGTGGCAGGGCAAGCGCAGCACCGCCGAAGGCATTTTTTACGAGGCCCTGACCAAGGTGCAGGAAAAAGGCGGCGGCGACGATGCGTTGAAGCTGTTCACGAAAGCGGTGGAGAATGCGAAGCCGCTGCTGGAAGTGAAGACTCGCCGCGTGGGTGGCGCCAACTATCAAGTGCCGGTGGAAGTGAATGCCGACCGGCGGACTTCGCTGGCGATTCGCTGGCTGCTGACTTACGCGCGTGGACGCGCGGAGCGGGGCATGGTCGACAAGTTGAGCAACGAACTGCTGGATGCTGCCAACGGTAAGGGCGCAGCCATCAAGAAGAAAGAAGATGTGCACCGCATGGCGGAAGCGAATAAGGCTTTCGCGCATTACCGGTGGTAAAGAAGCATTGAGTAATTTGGTAATCGGGTAATTTTGTAANNATGGACTGGATGGAGCAGGAGCAGGAGCGGGGAATTACGATTACTTCCGCGGCCACGACCTGCACCTGGCGCGATATTCGCATCAACATTATCGATACCCCCGGCCACGTGGACTTCACGGCGGAAGTGGAGCGGTCGCTGCGCGTGCTGGACGGCGCGGTCGCGGTGTTTGATGCGGTGCACGGCGTGCAACCGCAGTCGGAAAAAGTCTGGCGTCAGGCCGATAAGTACGGTGTGCCGCGCATTTGCTTCATCAA